>JAIPBM010000031.1 GCA_021739695.1 Flavobacteriales bacterium
CGAGGCATGAAGCAATCCCACGGAGAATCCTAGCAATGTCAGAAGGAGATTGCTTCGTCATTCTTCCTCGCAATGACGGGAATAGAGAGTCTGGTGGTGTCAGAAGGAGATTGCTTCGTCCTACGTCCTCGCAATGACGGAAATAGAGGGTCTGGTGGTCTAAGAATCAGATTGCTGTATTTTACGACTGATCTAGGTTTTATTGAATTTCACTGATATTGACTTTTTTACATATGTTTTTTAATATTACATGGTCTAACCCCTTAAAACAATCTATATCATGAATACTCCCCAATTAGATAAGTACAACATGCTGCTGAAAGTGGATGATTTCTTTGATGATAACGGCACAGAAACCGCAGCACACGCTCAGATAGGTCCGAAGCACAGCGATCTGGAGGACGTGATAGAGTCCATTCAGGATGCCGCTGGCGAGGCCATTGCCGACCACACAGGTGTAACAGAAGACAAGAGTGCGGTGCGCCAAACCTTAGAGCAAGAGACCTTTACCGCACTGACAGCCGTGGCCAGTTTTGCCCGCGACACCAACAACCGCAAACTGCTGCGCAGGGTGAATTTTACACTGAGCAAGCTACAGGGCATGCGCGATTCCGTACTCTATTTCAACGCGCAGATGATCCGCAGCAAGACCGACCTGAACATTGCTTCGCTTACGGACTATGCTTACACTCCTGCCCAACTGGCAGCACTTACACTGACGCTTTCCAACTTTCTGGACATTACCACCGAGCCCAAAGATGCCATTGAGGAGCGCGCTGTGGCCAACGAACAGGTGGCGTTGCTCTTGCTTGAGGCCGATGGCATTCTGGAAGACCTGGACGGCTATATGGACACCTTCCGTTTCAGCAATTCATCGCTTTATTCCGAATACATCAAAGCGCGCAGCATAGACAATGCTGGGGGCGGAACAGGTGGTGGCGAAGGTGGCGCACAAGGCTATAGCGCATCAGGAACACTGAACCCGATGCAAACAGGAATGGTGCTGAGTTTTGTATACAATGCCGGCCTCAACGTCCATATAAGCAACAACGGACCTGCCGCGCAGATGGAGGTAACTCTGCTGCTTGATGGTGCCCCAATACCCACTGCACCTCCTTTTATTGTGAATATGGGTACGCCTGCAACAGGCCAATTGGGCAGTCTGAGCCCCGTTGGAAACCAGATCCAGCTTCGCAATTTGGATATGGCTGTAGGACTTACCTACAGTGTAAGCCTATCTGACGGCAACACGGCCCCATAAGCGTAGCCAGCACAGAAGGTCAGCCTCCTCCCCGCTTTCGGGCACTCTCCCGTTGCGGGCCTCAGCGCAGGTGTTGGATAAAAAATCTGTGGAAAAGCTACCATCGGTTCGGTGATCACATGGCGCCTTGCAAGCGGAGCGCGAAAAGGTGATTCATTGATGGTGATAGTTCTTAATATTGCGCCACAGAAACATGATGGAGTCTATACTTGAACCGTGGCCTTGGTACGTGAGCGGCATCCTCTTGGGGGTTTTGGTTCCGGCCATGCTTTGGCTGGGTAGCATTTTCGGTGTTTCGGGCAATTTGGATTCCATCTGTGGCATGCTGGGTGCGGGCAGATTCGCTGACCATTTCAGGTTCGATCTGAAAGAGCGAATACCTAGTTTAGTATTCGTTGTAGGTGCAGTTGTTGGAGGATCTATTGCTTCAAACTTCCTGACGGCAGAAAATTACGTGGTTCAAATTTCTGAAGCTGCCGTTCTTTCCTTGACAAGTTTGGGCATTACGGAATTTGAAGGACTGCAACCGCATCAGATTTTCAATTGGTCGTTCTTAGGAACTGCACAAGGGCTTATACTGATGGTTGGGGGCGGTTTTCTTATCGGATTTGGCGCACGCTATGCAGGCGGATGCACATCGGGTCATTCCATTACAGGGATGAGTAGTTTGCAGATCCCATCGCTGGTTGCCACCATCGGTTTTTTCATTGGCGGATTGATCGCCACCCATTTACTCATGCCACTCATTTTCGGACAATGAAGAATGTAAGGATCATAGTGGCGGGTGTCATCTTCGGGATCATCATGGTCAAATCCGAAGCTGTTTCGTGGTTCCGCATTCAGGAAATGTTCCGTTTTCAGGGTTTTCACATGTATGGCATCATCTGCACAGCAGTGGTGGTTGGGGCCATCTTGCTTCAGCTAGTGAAACGCGCTCATTTGAAAAATTTGGATGGCGCGGTCATCTCCATTCCTCAAAAACCGAAGCTCTATAGATCTGCCTTGATCGGAGGAATCATTTTCGGAATTGGTTGGGCATTCACTGGTGCTTGTCCTGGTCCGCTTTTCGTGAATCTAGGAGCTGGCTATAGGGTGATGATCGTTCCTATTCTTGCTGCGGTTATCGGTGCGTTTGTGCACGGATTGGTAAAACGGAGATTGCCTCAGTGATCGCTTGCTAAGGCTTCCAAACGTTCTCTAAAATCGTACTGTAGGTCTTCGTGCAGAACGGAATAAGCGTCTTTTATCTTCACCAGTTGCCGTTCGTAGAGGTTTAGCAGCACCTTACTTCGTTTGAAATTCATATCGAGCGCATTCATCTCTTCGCAGAAATGAAGCAATACATCCAATTCCGTTTCGGGTCTGTCTGAATACTTGATGTATTTGGTGGCAATGCGAAGTGCCCGTCTAATGCTTTTTTTGGCGAGATAAAACCCACTTGTGTTGGTTGCAGCGAAGGCTTCTGAAACTTCTTCTTTGATAGCCAGCACATAGGCATCTTCATCTGTCGAATCGAACAACAGATAATTGAGCAATTCCTTGTTGTCGCGCTTGTATTTGATGAGTTGTTCGCAAAGCGAAACGACTTCTTCTTTGGAAAGCGTTTTGAGTTCTTTCCGTATTTCTGCTAACGAAGCTGACTTCATCAATCCTGTTCTGGAAGATATTGATCTTCCGAAAGCTCTCCGATAATTTCGAATTCTGTTCTTCTATTGCGGGCGCGGCCATCGGGATTATCGGTGCCATCTTCAAATTCGTTGAGCGCAATGGGCTTGTTCTCTCCATAGCCTTTTGGCACCAAACGCTGCGGGTCAATTCCTTTGGAGATCATGTAATCGACCACACTTTTCGCACGTCTTTCAGACAGTTTAAGGTTATAATCATCCGAACCTTTAGAATCGGTGTGTGAAGAAAGCTCAATGATGATCTGCGGATTATCTGTCATGATCGGGTACAGGCCCGTATCGAGGCTGATCTTCGCATCCGCGGTCAGGTCTGCGCTGTCATAACCATAGTTGATTCCGTTCAGAACAATTGGTTTTCTCGGAATCTTCTCCAGTTTCAATTCCTTGGTCAAGGTATCGGCTGGAGTCAATTTCATGGTGCTCACATGCACCACATCGTTGAAGTAACCGGTCTTTTTTGCCTCGATGCTGTATTCTCTACCCGGTTCGAGTGTGAAGCTGAATGTGCACGGATTTCCTCTGAGTTCTTCTGCCAAGTACCTTGTTCCTGTCTCTGGATCATTCATGTAAAGGAAGATGTCCACATCATCCAAACATGTGCTATCGATAACGAGTCCCTTCAGGTGAATATTCACGTATTCCACAAATTCGAAGGCATAGATATCATCGCAGCACGTGGCATTCATCAACGAAACGCCACCTTCTCTGTTGGAGACCAAAAATCCTGTCTGGCGGTCTTTATTCAATACAAAATCGAAATCATCGGCAGGAGAATTGACGGCTTTTCCGAGATGCTGAACCGAATCTTTGGCCCATTTAGATTTCTCGCCTTCCACTTTGTACACATCCAATCCACCGAGGCCCACATTTCCATCAGAGCTGAAATACAAGGTGTGCGTAGAAACATCGTAATAAGGAGTGAATTCAGTTCCCGGAGTATTTACCACCGCTCCTGCATTCTGCGGTTCGCGAAAGCGTTTGGTCCGCGCATGGTATTCGGTAAACCAAATATCCAATCCGCCTTTGCCTTCCGGTCGGTCAGAAACGAAATAGATCACTTCCTGATTCCGTTTTGATTCGCGTCCGATGGTCGGTTGCGTGGTGGTGTAATTCGGAAGATTTATCTGATCGTTCATTTCAACAGGTTCGCCCCATTTTCCATTCTCCTTCTCAGAAAAGAACAAATGGCAGATCACTTTCCCTTGGAAATTCTCCTGACACTTGGTGAAATAGAATCTGTTTCCATCGGGCGAAAGTGCTCCATTTCCGATGTGTTCCGGTTGATCTCCACCTGTCGGTTCGTTGAACTCGCCTTTGGAAACCCATTTTCCGCTTTCCTTTTTGGCCAAATAGAATTTGCGCTTTGGAAGTAGTGTGCTATCAAGTGTTTCGATGTCGTAAAACTCAACTTGATCGCTGACCAACGAACCGTAGACCAAGGTCACAGAATCAATCGGAATTGGAGAGAACTCGATGTGCGCCTTATTGATGCTTTCATCCAAATGTTCCACCTCAGATGTATTTACAGAATCGCGCAATGAAATTCCGAGGTCGCAGCCTTCAATTTTGGTCAACGTTGCCTTTTTGTACCATGTATCCTTCATTTCGGCAGCAAAATGCTTGAATTTGAGAAGGTTCTTCTTCGCGTCTTCGTATTTGCCGTTTTGCATATCCATATCGCCAGCGTAATACAATGCCATCGGATATGCATCTGCTCCTCCTTTCAATTTCAGCACTTTCCAATACGATTCGGATGCATGAGCGTAATCGCGGCTGTTTCGATAGAGTTCGGCCAACTGAAAATTGACCGCTACATTCTCAGGCTTACGCTTTGACCATTCTTTATAGTAGACAAGTGCTGAATATGTGTCTCCCAACCTAAGCGAGTTTATGGCCAAGCCACGCACTTTTCGCATGCTCAGTTTTTCCGTTTCGGGCAAACTTTGCTGCGCGAAAGATGAGGCAATTCCTAAAAACAGAAGAATGCCTATCAGACCGAATTGGGTGCTGCGAAAAAATTGAATCAATATCTGTCGCAAGGTATGGCCAGGCTTTTAGGCGTGAATAGTGGCGCTGTGTAGATCAGCGATAGCTCGAAGGTGGTTTTCAGATTGCTTTGTGTGCTGAGTTTAGATACGTTGAAATCGTAACTCAATCCAACATCAAAATTCTTGATATGGAAACCTGCAACGGGAGCAACCGCATCGCTGTTTCGGCCAAAACCACCACGATACATGATGCCGAGATAGATATTCTTGATCATCGCATTCTTGATGTGATACTTCACATTTGCGCCAAGCACCATATCCTGAACCTTGGTTGTCCACATGTAAAGCAACTTTGGTTCGGCTGAGAAGGAAGAATTGATCGGCACATCTACCAGTACTTGCACAGATTGTCGGGTTCTAAGTCGCTCGGCCTGTGCGTTGAAATAGGTGTCTTTTGGACGGTTGATATGGAAAATGGAAAACCCAACAGTTGGCTTGAATTTCTTGAACTGATGACTCCAAGCAAAGCCTAGATTCATATCGAAAAAAGCCTGCGTTGCTTTTATGTTGTCCTCACCGTTGTAAAGAGATGGGTCAAATATTCCTGTTTGATAGACCCACTGATCTGGAAATGTCTGAGAACTTAAATCAGTGCTTCTGATCACTGCACCCATTTGAATACCAGCCCTCACTTCGTGACCTCTTATGACCTTCTTGTACGCTGCGGTCACAAAGATCTTTGCGGTGTTTAAACTGTAGCCCGAATAGTTGTCGTTAGCAACAAGAATCCCTGCATCGATCTCATCTTTGAAAAAGAAGAATTTCTTATCAAACCCGACCAAACCAGTGGTAATGGCCTTATTGATCTCTGGCCATTGATGCCGATAATTTCCAACTGCTCGGTAGGCACCATCGTACATACCCACCATTCCTGGATTCAGATTCTGCTGATTGGTGTAGAACTGCGTAAGATGAATGTCTTGAGCCTGCAATACGCTTCCTCCTAGCAAAATAGAAAGCACGCAGAAAAGAGAAGAAAACATTCTCTTCGCACTGAACTGAACGAAAGGATTGAACCTGATCAACTTTCTTTATTTAACCGGTGTGAATTCAAACTCAGATCACCACATGTGTTGCCCATTGGGCGTGAGGTTATCCAAATATGTATGTGCCATTTTCTGATACTGATCATAACTGAAATGGCAATCACATCCGTAGTACGACATTACGTTTCCAACGTCTGGATCGTAAAAATCACCATTTGCATCTTGAAGCATGCTTACAAAAATGCATTCATCATTGATGTAGTCGCTTGGAGGATTGAATGGTACGTACGGATCACCAGGTGTATCGCACAGACCATCTCCAGCCGTTTGACAATTGCTACCATCTGCCAATTCAGCTCCATTACCTTCAAACGTATGCTCCAATCCCCAATAATGGCCCATTTCATGAAGAAGCGCACCACCTGGTTTCATAATGCAAATTCCACCCCCTTGCGTATTGTTGATTCCACCTAGATCGGCAAATCCAGCCACTTGGGACGGGTCTAAACAATGCTGCACGTAAAATACATTTATTCTATATGGCTCATGATGTGCCGTGAGCATCTGGTTCCATTCTGGGCCACCTAATACATCCAATGTATCCCACTGAAAGTTGTCGATGTATCGGAACTCACAAATCTCGAAAGAGACGCATATTTCATCAAAGTATGCATTCACTCCGGCCACTTCGCCCTGAATATCTGCCTCCGTGACATTTGGCATGCCCAAACTGTCTCTCACAATATGGACCATAATTGAAAACCGCTTATTGAGGCAAGGCAATTCTGAACGCGGGCTAAAACCCGTGAACAGCGTACTGAACATTAAAAGAATCAGGAAGAGCTTAGCTTTTTTCAATGTGGTCTTGTAGCGATTAAAAACATTGTGGCGACTAAATTACATTTTTAGATAAGCAAGTCTTACTTTAGTGCCGAACAATGTTGACAGGCATCCTTTCAATTTCAAAACGTTTCAAAGGAAAGCCATTCATACCGTTAATGAAACGAACTCTTCTCTTTTGGTTGCTTTTGATGTTTTGGGGCCTCGGTTTCAATGCATTTTCTCAGACTGCCAACATAACGCAAGGATGCGCGCCACTCGCCATCAATTTTACCGCACCTGCAGGTAGTGGTCCATCTCATTTTTGGGATTTTGGTGATGGCGCTACGGCAACACTTCAAAATCCTCAGAACACTTTTACAGATCCAGGAACCTATGTTGTAGAGTATCACGCAACAGCTGCAGGCCCGGTTATCGGTACGGTCACCATCAATATTTACGACCAGCCAATTCCTGCGTATACAGCCACTCCTGAAACAGGTTGTGCTCCATTGAACGTCAGTTTTGATGATGCTACCGTATTGGAAGCTGGAATTTCCATTACTGGCTACACTTGGGTTTTTGGCGATGGGGCCATTGCCAGTGGCTCATCGCCATCACATTGGTTCACCACTCCTGGTTCATTCTATGTGTCTTTGGAAATTCAAACCAATATGCCATCGTGCGACTTTACGGAGGTTTATAATGATGCGATCATCGTTACCAATGGACCAACGGTCACATTTACCACTACGCCTAATCCTGCCACTGCTTGCGATCCTCCGCTGAATGTGTCCTTCACCAACAATAGCTCTTCTCCAACGACCCTCACCTATTTGTGGGATTTTGGAAACGGGAATACCTCCACAGATGAAGACCCTGCAGCTCAAACCTATTCTCAGAACGGAAATTATGTGGTTACTCTAACTGCGACCGACCCGGATGGTTGCTCGGGCACTTTTCAGCGTCCAGTAACCGTTGGTGCACCAACAACCGATTTCAACATACCCGACACGGTTTGCCTCGGAGCAACAGTGACCATGGACAATCTTTCAACGGCAGGTTCGTACCAATGGGTGTTTGCGGCAGGAAATACTCCTACGGTAAGCGGGCAACCAGAACCTCAAGTAATTTTCAATACACCAGGTTTACAGAACGTTTCACTTACCACCACGTCCGGAGTTTGCTCAAGTACACATACTGTTCAAATATTGGTCGAGGATCCATCTGCGGAGTTCACTTCAACCCCAAGTTATTCGTGTTCAGAACCACTGGATATTCAGTTTACCCCGGCAAATTCTGGCTATGCTCAATATCTGTGGACCTTTGGTGATTCGACCACTAGCTCACTCGTAAATCCACTGCATACATACATGTATAACGATACGAATGTGTATGCGCTTTATGGAATGGATACGCTTGCTACGCAACTTATTGTCATTTCAAGTGCTGGCTGTAGAGATACGGTGCAGTATTCTGACACGCTTTGGCTGCCAACTGCTCGATTCTTTCCGAGTGTAGCAGACGGTTGTGCTCCGCTTACAGTCACGTTTGCAGATTCGAGCTCCTCGAACGAAGACATCGTTTCTTGGGAATGGCATTTGGGAGATGGAACGGTAGTTACTTCTAGCGATGGAGCCGACCAAACCGTAACCTTCACCCAGCCCGGACATTACATTTCGTACCTCATCATTGTAAATGCTGCAGGTTGTACCGACACTTCATACAACGTTCCAACCATTGTAGGGACGGCACTTTCGCCTGATTTCACGGTTGATGTCACAACCGTTTGTCCTGGTGACCCCGTTCAGTTTACGGATCAAACGGCCATGGCCGATAGCATCGATTATTGGCATTATTACTCCGAAACGAACCGACAGTTCCACTGTTTTGACGACCCGAATCCAACTTGGAGTTACACGAATGAAACGGGTCCGATGGACGTGACTTTGATTGTTGGATTCAACGGATGTTATTCTTCTACTACCATCAACGACCTTATTCAGGTAAACGGACCTGTGGCTGAACTATTCTTCAACTGCGAATGCGAAACACCATTTGATGTGGCATTTGAAGACCGAAGCCATGACGCTACTGATATCATTTGGGATTTCGGTGATGGAACCACTTCAACCGACCCTGACCCGTTGCACACGTACGCGGTTACTGGCGACTACACGGTTGTGCTCACTGCCACCAATTCGGTAACTGGTTGCCCAACTTCTTACGATACTGCTGTGGTTCATATCAGAGAGATCAGAGCAAGCATACAATCGGACACAATTCTATGTCGAGGAGTTGCAAGCCCTTTTAGCGGTGCGCAATCTCAAGATGTTTATTCGGAATGTTGGAATGGATACACATGGCAGTTTGATGATCCGACCATGCGACCAATCACCACTACGAATGCCTCCTACCCGATCGGTTTTCAAAATTCGGGCAATGTTGGGATACGGTTGATTGTAACAGACATTAACGGTTGTAAAGACACTGCCAACACCCATGTTTCCGTTTATGGAATTGATGCTGCTTTCAGCGCATCCGACAATCACATCTGTTCTCCTAACGATGTTGATTTCACGGATCTCTCTACTTCTGACACCACTATTTCTTCTTGGGTTTGGAGTTTTGGCGACCTGAGTTTTGGTTCGGTTCAGAATCCGACACACACCTACAACAATTTCATTGACACGATGACCATCAACATGATCGTTTCGAATGCTGTTGGCTGTGTCGATACAGCAGAGACGATGATTACGATGTACAGCCCTGTCAGTAACGTGAGTTCATCGCCATTCTTCGCCAACATCTGTGCTGGGCAATCAGTGAATTTCACAGCTACCAATTATACAACTGGAGGATCAAGTCTGAGCTTCGATTGGGATTTTATGGACGGTGGGTCGAGTCAATTGCAGAACCCTTCTCATCAATTCAATGATGGAGGCACATATAACGTAACACTCAACTTCACGGAAATTGCAAGTGGTTGCACAGGTTCTGCTACGCGAACGGTCAATGTTCAAGACTATCCGCAGGCTGGTTTTACCAGCGATGGCGATACCTCAGTGGTTTTCTGCAACCCACAAAACGTGATTTTCACAGATACCACACTCACACCTCCTTCTCATACAACGCAATGGAATTTTGGTAATGGTGGATCGGCTAATGGCGTTCAATCTGGGACGCTTTATAATGTGAGTGGCGAATATACCGTTACCATGATCGTAACGACCTCATACGGTTGTTCCGATACTACTCAACGTGTTTACAACGTCATCGGACCGCAAGGGTCCTTCACTATTGATGTGGATACCATTTGCCGAGGAGAAGAGATCACCTTTACTCTGCAGGACACAAGTGAGGTTTACAATTTCGTATGGGATTTTGGCGATGGGAATTCTGCTGAAAATGTGAATCCGATTGCGCATACCTACACCTTCGTTCCGCCTTCTGGACAAACGGTCGGTAAATTGATCGTTTCCGGACTAATGGGCGGTTGTCCAGACCAATCGACAATTCCAATTTACATCCACGAAGTGGTGGCAGATTTTATCCGAAACGATGGAATTGACACAGCACTATGCTTCCAACCGTTCCCAATCACCAATACTTCTCTTAACGCTGATGTATTTTATTGGGATTTCGGATTCGGACCTACCAGCAATGTCGAAAATCCTGGCATTCTCAATTTCCCAGAACCTGGAACGTACGATGTGCTTTTGGGTGTGAAAAACAATATTTTGGGTTGTAACGACACGATTGTAAAAACGGTTGTGCTGCATCCAATTCCAACGGTAGAATCGTTGGGAGATACGATCTGCGAAGGGAACGTAGGTGATCTGCAGGTTCTGAATGTGGAGTCTACTTCCTATTACGTTTGGCATGCCGATGTTGCCGTGGCCGATTCAAACGCTGTTGCCACTACATCTGCCCCACTTCTAACCACCGACTACGAAGTGCTTGTTTTAGACACGAACGGATGTTCAAATCTTGATACAGCAACCATTTTCGTCATCAACCCATTGGTTCTTGCCGATTGGGATACCACCATCGTCATTGGCGATTCAATCTGTCTACCGATTGATGCGGAAGCAGGATTGTACATGTTTGAATGGACTCCAACAGATGGCCTCGATTGTGATACATGCGGAAGTCCATGTCTCCAACCTCTCGAAAAAGTGACCTATTCTGTTACAGTGACGGACATTCTCGGGTGTTTCACCGCCAACGCAGATTACACGGTAGACATCTACCCAGAAACCTTCTTGGCCATGCCAACTACATTTACACCGAACGGAGATGGTGCGAACGACATCATTTCGTTGGAAGGATGGGGAATAAAGGAATTATTGGAATTCAGAATTTTTGACCGCTGGGGCGAAGAAATCTTTATGACCACGGATAAAGATCAAGGTTGGGATGGTTATTACAAAGGTGTGCTTCAGAACAATGATGTTTACGCTTACAAGATTCGCGCATATACTTGGCGCGATGAACTGAAAACCTTGGAAGGCTACATCAATTTGATGCGTTAATTCCAATCAGCTTGGCTAATTTCAAAGCATGAAAGAAGGCAAAGCCAGTTTCAGTGCCGAGATCATTGCTGCCATGCGGGCCTTAGAATCGCGGAAACCAGAAGCGGAACGAATTTGTTATGATCCTTACGCTCGGTTTCTGATTCGTTCGAAATTCAGGCGCTATGCGAAAACCACACTTTTCACCAAACTACTGTATTGGATTGTAGAAAGAAAAGGTTCTGGACTTCCAGCAGGTATTGCCGCCCGAACACGCTACATCGATGACCTTGTGAAGTTGGATGTGGCTAATGGCGCTAAGCAGGTGGTAATAATGGGTGCGGGGCTTGACATGCGTGCTTACCGACTGGATGAACTGAAAGACATTCCTGTTTTTGAGGTCGACTTTCCGGCCACGCAGGCAATGAAGAAAGATAAATTGAAGTCGATTGAATTGCCTGAACGAAAGCAACTAAGCTACGTTCCTATCGATTTCAATAAAGATGAACTTGGTACAGAATTAACCAAAGCGGGCTACAACCCAATGGTCAAAACCCTGTTTCTGTGGGAAGGCGTGACGATGTATTTGGATGCCAATTCTATTGATGCCACGCTCAATTACATCGCTGCGAAAGCCGCAACGGGAAGCACGCTCTATTTCGACTATCTGTTCTTATCTGTGTTGGATGGAAGATGCAATCTACCTGAAGCAATTGGGGTAAGAAAAACCGGTTCTTTTGCAGGGCGAGGAACTGAAAAATACACTTTTGGTATTGAAGAAACGGAAATCGGACAATTTCTTGCTGAGCGCGGCCTTCAGCTGCTTGAACACATGACGGGCGAATCACTCAAATCACGCTATTTCCACGGGAAGAACGCCAAGCGATATGTATTCGGCATCTGTGGTTTCGTTCATGCCGAAGTGCCTGCCAAGTAAGCCAATTCGTAATTATCCAATAGGTTGATCTTTCGTTTTTCGAAAATCGATGGAATGGGTAAGTGTAATGCGCGCTATATGCGGCACAAAATAGCGGGAAGCAGTCTGTTGCTGGATGTAGGTGAGATAACCGGCTTCTAAGGCCCAAACAGGAGAAAATTGAACTTGAACACCACCATATAACCTATTGGAATCTATCAACTGATATGGCTTGAGTTTGGAAGTTTGTAATAGCAGCTCATCGTATACTTTCAAATACACTTTCACTTTCTTTGCCTCTGGTGTCATTCTTACTTGTAGCTGAATCAGATAACGTAACCTGAAACCGAAACTCAATGGAGCTACCACTTCCATGAACTCCGTTTCATAATTCTTGAACATTCGCTCTTCTAACTGGTAGCGATGGTTGATGCGTAATCTTCCAAAGTCCTGAAACAGATTCCATTCTTGATGCAACCGGATCTCTGACTGCGCGAGAATGTTTCTGTCGTCCTTCTCCAGTACTATGTAATTCATGAAATGAGCAATCCCCATTCCAACATCCATCTCATGTTTGAACTTATAATGAACATGGATGCGTGGCAAGAGCGCTTGACTAGACAAAGACGTTGTCTTGAAAGTCCTTCGCTCTGCTTCCACGTGCAAATTGATGCGCTCGCTTAACTGTCCCTTGAAATAGTAACGCTGCCAGAGATAGCCCGATTCGGTAAACGTTTGGCGTTGCGCAAAAGAATCGACTATGGAAAACCCACCGAAAAGTGCTGCAATAATGACGGAAATCAAAACGCGCATCGAACAAAACTAACGGACAATATGGCGAAGTGTGTAACCTGACACACCTGCTTAATCAGTCCTTGTTTCGCACTATTAGACGTGTGCCCTTATCGAAGTTGATGTAGCTCCATGCCCAGTTGACGAACACCACCAATCTACTACGGAAATCAACCAAAAGCATCAGATGAACGAACATCCAAGTGAACCACGCGAGCAAACCACCGAAACTGATGAAAGGAAGATCGACCACCGCCAGATTTCGGCCAATGGTGGCCATTGTTCCTTTATCAGCATAAACGAACGGAGTCAATTGTTTCTTGATGGCAAGCGCATTCAGGTTCTTGGCCAAATGCGCTCCCTGCTGACCTGCCACAGAAGCCAACATGGGATGACCGTTCGGTGTTTCTTCTGATTGGATAACGGCCACATCGCCTATGGCATAAATGTTCTCTTTTCCGACCACAGCATTGAAAGCATCTGTAACCACACGGTTTCCGCGCGCCATCGTGACATTTAGCCCGTCAACAGGCGCCCCTTTCACTCCTGCCGCCCAAATCAGTGTCTTGCTATTGAACACGTGGCGATTTGTAACCACCTCCTTGCCATCATAATCTTTCAGCTGCGTATTCAGCCACACATTCACGTCCATCGACTTGAGGAATTTGGCAGTTTTTTCAGACGCTATGGTGCTCATATTTACCAAGAGTCGATCGGCAGCTTCCACCAAATGGATCTGCATTTTTCGGATATCCAGATCGGGATAATCTTTCGGAAGAATCTGCTTCTTGAGCTCGGCCAAAGCGCCTGCCAATTCTACACCTGTAGGACCTCCACCAACGATCACGAAGCTCATTAGTGCTTCCTGTTCCTGCAAGTCGCTGGTGTTCAGTGCTTTTTCAAAGTTCCTGAGAATGCGGCTCCGAAGGTTGAGTGATTCGACCAGATTTTTCATCGGCATGCTGTGCTTTTCCACATTCTCCATCCCGAAGAAATTGGAATCAGCACCTGTTGCCATAACCAGGATGTCGTAATGAATGGTGCCAATGCTTGTCTTCAGGTTTTTGCTCGCATCATCAACCAAGAGCACATCGGCCATTCGGAAATGGAAATGCGCTTTTCCTTTGAATATCTTACGAAGTGGATAGGCGATGGAATCGGGTTCGAGACCAGAACTGGCCACTTGATACATCAAGGGCTGAAAAGTGTGATAATTGTTCTTATCGATGAGCACGATCTGATACAGTTCGCTGTCCAATGCTTTGGCCAATTTAAGGCCCGCAAAACCACCTCCAATGATCACCACACGTGGTAGATCGATTACCGGAATATTCAACTGTTCTGCCATAGGGTCAAAGGTAGTTTTCCCTTGAATGCAGGACGTGAATGGTTGTTAATACAGGCGTTACAATTGTTTGAACTTCAGTTGCTACAAGAAGGCAGAAATAAGCGTATGGCTGCTTCAGATGAACCAATGAAAGAACACCTGAGAAGCGCTTTTGTGTGACAAGCATCATAGTGCGTCCAAAATGCCGAAGGTAGTTTTGCTGCAAAATGAATTGACCATGCGTGTTCTATCCCTATTCGTGTCCATCCTACTGCTCACATCAAGCCTAGTGTCTTGTCAACCTATCAAGGAAGGAACCATCGAGCATTTGGAAGCGGCTGGTTTCAACGCGCTGATGAAGGAAACTCCAGATGCGCAGGTTTTAGACGTGCGAACTCCTGGGGAGTTCAATCGAGGCCATTTGCTTTCGGCCATCAACGTAGATTGGAACGATGCAAACTTTGAAACTGGACTTGCCGCGCTTTCTAAAGACCGACCCATTTTCGTTTACTGCCTTTCTGGAGGAAGAAGCAGCAGCGCAGCTAAACGGTTGCAAAAACTCGGGTTCAATCGTATTTATGATCTGAAAGGTGGCCTACTTGCTTGGCAGAGTAGCAACTTGCCTGTGGCGATGAATGAAGATGCTACAGCTAACGCCACAGGCCTTAGTGTTGCAGATTACCAACATGAATTGGATTCAGAGCTACCTGTTCTGGTCGATTTCTACGCGCCATGGTGCGGACCTTGCAAAAAAATGGCGCCCATGTTAGAGGAACTCAGCAGCACCTATTCAAACCGTTTTAAGTTGCTCAAAGTGAATGCAGACGAGAACAAGGAGCTAATGAAAACCCTTAGCGTAGTCGAAATTCCAACGCTTTTGATCTACCGTAACGACAGCATCACTTGGCAACACATCGGCCTCGTTGAAAAGGAAGAACTGCAGCGAGAACTACAGCTCAACTAAGCCTTGTTCAAACAGAAAATTCTCAGAAAATCGAAATCTAGAACTACAGTCCTGCCAACAAGGCAAGTAAGTCCGTTTCTGATATTTCGGTCATGGTTACTTGCACCACATGATTGGATGTGATGGCGAATTCCTCGTAGTGATAAGCCAGATTTCCTTCAGAATTCATCGCGAAGCAGATCGATTTCACTGGTTCTCCTATCGGAACATTGCCCGATTGCTGATTGTAAACCTGCATTATCGAACCGATGTTCGGGAAATAAAGATAGATAACCACGTTGTCGAGGTTATCCTCTGCCGATTCGTAACTCACGGTGGTAAGCGAATCAGGATTCAAGTTATAGAAGTAATCGCAGTTGATCCAGCCCATCGCAGGAATGGCAAGGTCATATCCGATACCTGGCCAACCGAAGGGTCCACCTGTTGAATCTGTGTTTGGAGCAATCCATTCCAAACTATCGATGCCTGCATTGCTACTAACAGCTGAGGCATTGTCGAACCAATCAAGAATATCTCCCGTTTCTTGACCGAAGAAAACGGACATCTGCGAAACAGGATCTGCGTTAGGTGTTTGCGCCAAATAGACCTTACCCGGCTTCAAAACCAATTCCTCGCCATCCTTGAATGCCCGCACGCGGATCTCTCCTGCTGTAACCAACATGTTTCCTTGCGCCACCGTAGGAAGTTCGTAAAGCGCCATGTCCTTTGGTGTGTAGACCTCAATGAGTTTAATGGTGATTGGATAGGAAACATCATTTCCATTGGTGAACATGAAAATGGACGAATCCAACCAAAGTCGCGTTCCTTGATTGCCGATGATAGGACCGTTTCCTTCTCCATCAATTTCAAATTCCTGTTCCTCTGGACGATTATTATACATGAACTCATCTGGGTTCGAATAACTATTGGCTGCAATGCGCTGCTTGCTGCAATCGGTGAAAACGAAGGCCATCACCAACAGCAGGGCTGGCATCAGCAAACGGGCGATTCTTGAAGTCATTTTTCGGGTGTTTTAGTTGCTTTATAAGTACGCTGGACAAGTGGTTCGGTTGCGCGATCGGAACTTGGGAAAATACATCAGACCTACGTGCACGCTACCTTCCAAAAAGAAAGGATTGTATCGATACTCAGCAAAAGGACGAAGCTGTTTATCCAAGAAAACGAGCCCTCCTCCTACTTCTGCAATGAAGTTGAGCGGCTTGGCAGCTTTGAAATTCGATTCGTTGTAATTGAACCAATAATTCACACTGCCTCCTGCCAAAACATAAGGGCGCGCGATGGGATGATAGAATGGAGCGTAATGCAGTTCGAGCCCTCCGCTCACTTCGTGCACCTGATTGAACGAAGGATAATATTGACCTTGCAAAACCACCGACAGACTTTTGATTACGTATCCTTCGGCCCTGGCCCCGAAACCCCAACCCTCTGTCTGAAAATTGTAAGATCCACTGACCCCAAAACCAATCTGAACCTGTGCGATGGCCGCTACTGAACTCAGCAGCATTCCGAACGATAGCAGCACATATCTAAGCATATTCATCCGTAGCAAAAGTAGTCTGTGCATTAACACAAGAACTGACTCCGATCACTTGCCAGCGAGTTTCATTACTGAAACATGAAATGGCAACACCTTGATGAAATCGTGCTGCCATTCGGCCACAAAACCTTGGTCTTTGAGCATCTTAGCTGTATCGCGGTTCAGATGGCACCCTTCGGCAAAATGCTTCCACACGGGATTAAGTGCGTTATGAAAGGTTCTGCGCGTTTTCGTTTGCCCGTGAACGTGTTCTAAAATAATGAGTCGGCCATCGGGTTTCAGCCATTTTCGAAAACTGGCCACCGCCATTTCGGGTTCGGGAATAGTGCAGAGAACCAAGGTACAGACAATGGCATCGAATCCTCCTGTAGGCACACGACTCTCCAATTCCTCACTCCCAATGCCTGCCAATACCAACTCGATTTCAGCATCCACAGTTTCCATCTTCAGTCGCTCCTCTGCATACTTCAGCATGTGTTCAGATGGTTCGCTGGCTAGCACATGGCAGCCTGTGGGATAAAGCTTAAAGTTGATTCCAGTGCCAGAACCTACTTCCAGAATATTTCCATGGAGGGGTTGCAGCAATTGCTTGCGGTAGCGCGAAAGCACTTTCTGCTCCATGCTTTCCATGAATGGGTCGTAAAACCGCGCAAAGAGCTTGGAGTAGAATCCTTCTTTGAGATGGGCGTTTGGGTTGCTCACTGTTCCTTTTGAAGCAAACTTCGGAATAATACAGCTTTGGAATAAACCGCTCACGTGTAATTACTTGGTTTCAAAAAGTTTTATCCTGTTGATTGAAACTTCCCTGAATAAATCAACTTGAATATTTTAAGATGATTGTGCGTTTTCACTGGCCTTTAATTCCTTCTTGCTGCTGATAGAATTGGCTGGAAAGTTCTGCATTGAGCATGCGTAGTAAAGTATTTCGTTAATTACTTCGAATTTCGCACCGACCATCCGTCTGCTTCCACCATTGAAAAGAGAAACGATCAATAAATGTCTACTGGCGATGCTGCTGCTGTTAGCAGCTTATTTGACCATAAGGGCATTTTCGGTAGCCATCATCATGGATGAGGCGACAACGCTCTACTCATTCATCATGAAAGACAATTGGTTTCCAAATTCGGAAGACTGGAATGCCAACAACCATATGCTCAATACGTTGCTTGGAATTTACAGCACAAAAGTGTTCGGTTATTCTGAATTGGCGCTACGGCTTCCAAATTTGATAGCTGGTTTCCTGTATCTGTTTTATGCATATCTATGGAGCAAACGGGTTAAGGAAACCATCAATGCGGTTACCTTGTTTGTAGGTTTGGCAGGAAGTCAGTTTGTGCTGGATTTCTTTGGATTAAGTCGCGGTTATGGACTCTCAATCGCATTCACCTTAGTCAGCTGGTTCCACTTGAGTCTTTGGTGGCGTAATCGCGGGGCTTTCAATTCATTAATTGCAATATGTGCGGCAAGCATCGCCACTTGGGCCAACCTTTCCATGCTGCTCCCACAGGCCGTTGGGTTGTCCATCATTTTCTTAGGATTGGCCCATGATCTTTTGGACAGAAATCCAATTTCAAAGGCTACCCTTTTTTGGATGATTCTATTTGGAATAATACCATCCTTTTTGTTCGCGAAAGTTGGTTTTTTACTCATGGATGGCGGTCATCTTTACTACGGACAAGGTTCAGGTTTTTGGGAAGTTACCGTTGATTCTTTGATGAAATATGCACTCTATCTATGGGATGGAAAACTGAAACTGTTGCTACCTGCTGGTGTAATGTTCAGTAGTGTTTCAGTTGTGGTACTTTGGGTAAAATCGGGTAAATGGATCTGGAAAAATGATGCGTCCATGTTTCTACTACTCATTCTCGGATGTATCGTTGGGCACGTATCTCTTCACCATCTTTTTGGTGTCAATTATCCAATGGACCGGGTTGGGCTTTATCTGCTACCTCTCAGCGTTCTTCTTATTGTTTGGGCACGCGAAGCTCTGCTGGATATTCATCCGTTAGGTCCACTCTTAAGTTTAGCACTTGTTTCGGTCGTTTGGATTTTGCCCATCAATTTATTGGCAACGCTGAACACCAGTTACGCCAGGGTTTGGAAGTGGGAAGAAAATTCCAAGCAATTTTTCAATCAGATTCTTACCGAGTACATCAGTTCGGGCGTTCAACCCATTGTGGCTGCGTCCAGTTTACAAGAAGACGCTTACAATTATTACAACATGCGAGCTAATTGGCCACTGGCATCACTTCAAAACGAAATTCGAGATTCAGGTATCGCGGATTTCATTTACCCGTTGCCGGATGACCCAAGCGTCAATTGGAGGTTTTCGACAACAGTCAATCAAGGAAACGATTCTCAGTCATTGTTTAGAAGATCGCCTTTCAGGCAACGCGTTTTGATTGAATCATTAGAAACTGATTCATCAACATTCACTGGAGAGTTCTTTGGCTTATTGAACCAGAATTTGGATTCGTTAAAAGGTACAGACCTTCTTTATGAGTTGACATTGGCCTTTTCCGCAGATTCCATACCTATGAATATTTGGTTGGTGATGGGCGTAAATGATTCTATAGGAGATGAGCTCATGTACAAATCGTACGAGCTAAAGAACTATCCAAGACGATGGAAGCTTGGAGAAAACATGATCACAGAGCATTGGGTAATGCCCGGCAGAAACGTAGATGCCGATCACGTGAAAATCTTCATCTGGAATATTGACCAGAAATCCATGCACATCAGAAAAGCGAACTTACAGGTATATAAATTAACCGATACTTAAACTTTCTTTCACTGCTTTTCTGTGAATGAAAAATAACGTGAGTGGTAATGGACATCGCTTTAGCCTCGAATTGGCTCTTTAGATAATTAGCAAATACTTACTCTTGCATTAAGAGCATTCATTGTGAAAAGCAACTACATCAATCAATTCACATTTCTGCGATTCTTAGCGGCTGCTTTGGTAGTGGTATTCCATTTTGGTGGACAAACAAAGCCCTTTGATTCTAGCATGCTCAGCCCATTTATTAGCCAAGGCTCCATTGCGGTAAGCTTCTTTTTCTTCTTATCTGGAGTTGTTCTAACAGTAAGTTATTACAACAAACCGGTTTTAAAGACCGGTTCGTTCTTACTGAAACGCTTGGCACGCATTTACCCCGTTTACTTGTTGGCATTTGGAGTTACGCTTATGCTTGGTATGCTATACAATAACGCTTATCCAAAAGGTTTGAGCATCATCTTGCAAGCGCTTTCCTTGCATGCTTGGAATCCTGGATCGTGTTTAGAGATCAATTTTCCGAGCTGGTCCATTTCGGTAGAGATGTTCTTTTACATCCTGTTTCCATTCATACTCAGACCATTCAAGCGTTTGAATCTCACGAATGCGACCCTTTTCATTTTAGCAATTTGGATTCTGAGTGCTGTTCAACACTACTTTTCCAAACAGGTTTATGACCCAAGCAATCCTGCTATCGGACAATTCACCTTGTACTTTCCGTTCTGGCATTTGAACACCTTCATGTTTGGCATGTTTTGCGGGAGATTTATCGATAATTTTCGAATTCCCACTATATCGAATCAATGGCCTTTTCGGGTTCTTTATATCCTTGGTATTGCAGCGTTTTTACTGATCCTCTCCACAGACAATCCTATTAAAACCTACACTCATAACGGACTGATGTCTCCCGTTTTCTTCGTGATACTTATTGGCCTTGCAGCCGACCGCTCCATTTTCTCAAGAATCCTAGGAAGCAAACCACTCGTTGCACTTGGGAACGCCAGTTATTCGATGTACATCTTGCAATGGCCCGTGTTTATCGTGTTCAGGGAATTATTGGGTCAAGAGCATCTGGTAGGAACGGATTTCTACCTCTACTTCACTGGCTTGGTGGCTGTGAGTGTTCTAACGTATCAACTGTTTGAGCGGAAGGCCCAGCAATTGATTTTGGACAAATGGTTGTAGCATTTTGGAAGTCCCAAACTGCAATCCTGTCACCTCTTCCTTATTCCATTTCCCCTCAAAACTGACAAGGCTTCCGTTTTCTGCCCATGGCACAGCTATTGACATTGGCGCAGCTAAGACGAACTAATAACCTAATTTCTAATCAGCTAAAAGCTTCAGAAAAATGGCAACAGATACAGCAGAAAAAACACAAAAGGGAACGATCAATGTCTCTACTGAGAACATCTTCCCGATCATCAAGAAATTCCTTTACTCAGACCACGAGATCTTTCTTCGTGAATTGGTAGCCAACGCTACCGATGCTACGCAGAAGTTAAAGACGCTGAGTGGTATCGACAAGTTCAAAGGTGACCTGGGAGAACTACAAGTAGAAATTGTTCTTGACAAGGAAGCTGGAACGCTTACTATCAAGGATAACGGAATTGGCATGAGTGCCGAGGAAGTGAACAAATACATCAACGATATTGCGTTCTCTGGAGCGGAAGAATTCGTAAACAAATACAAGGATAAAGCGGAAGCCATCATCGGCCATTTCGGTCTTGGTTTCTATTCTTCGTTCATGGTGGCCAAAGAGGTGGAGATCATCACCAAAAGCTACGTAAAGAGCAAGAAAGCGGCTCATTGGGTGTGTGATGGCAGCCCGAATTATACACTGACAGAACACGATCGTACAGAGCGCGGAACCGACATCATCCTTCATATTGCTGATGATAGCAAAGAGTTTTTGGAGAAGGCCCGTATTCAAGGCATCCTTGACAAATACTGCAAATTCCTTCCGGTAACGATCAAATTCGGAACAAAAACACGTACCGAATACGCCAAGCGCGATGATAAAGGCGAGAAGATCGGTGAAGACGTTCAGATCACGGAAGACAACATCATCAATAATACTTCCCCAGCTTGGACAAAGCAACCTGCAGATCTAGCGGATGAAGATTACAAGAACTTCTACCGCGAGTTGTACCCAATGACCTTTGATGAGCCGTTATTCCACATTCATTTGAACGTGGATTATCCGTTCAACCTAACGGGTATCCTCTACTTCCCAAAGATCAAGGACAATATTCAGGTTCAAAAGAACAAGATTCAGCTTTACAGCAATCAGGTGTTCATTACAGATAACGTAGAGAACATTGTTCCTGAATTCTTGACGCTGTTGCATGGCGTAATCGATTCTCCAGACATTCCGTTGAACGTATCGCGAAGCTACTTGCAAGCAGATGGTAACGTGAAGAAGATCAGCAGCCACATCAGCAAAAAAGTGACCGACAAACTTGCTGAACTGTTCAAAAACGACCGTGCTGATTTCGAAACCAAGTGGGACGACATCAAGATATTCATTCAATACGGAATGCTTTCTGACGAGAAGTTCAACGAACGTGCGTCTAAGTTCTGGTTGTTCAAGAACACCGAAGGCAAGTATTTCACGATGGATGAATACAAGGAGAAGATTGCTGCCGCGCAGACCAGCAAAGACAACAAATTGGTATATCTGTACACGAACGATACCGAAGTGCAGCACTATTACATTGACAATGCCACCGAAAAAGGCTACGATGTGTTGGTGATGGATTCTCCTTTCGATTCGCACTTCGTGAATCAATTAGAGCAGAAACTGGAGAACAGCACTTTTGCCCGTGTTGATGCGGATACGGTAGAGAAATTGATTGACAAAGGCGAAGAAGCTCCAAGCAAACTCAGCGATGAAGAGAAGGAGAAACTGAAGCCGATTTTCGAAGGACAGGCCAATCCGGAAGGCAGCAAACGCAGCTTCACTGTTCAGTTTGAGAACTTGAGTGAAAACGATATGCCCGTTACCGTTACCCAACCAGAATTCATGCGCAGAATGGCCGATATGCAGAAGCTAAGTGGACAAGGCGCCATGTTCGGAATGGGTGGTTTTGAAATGTACAATCTGGTTGTAAATGCCAATCACCCGAAAGTGGGCGAGATCCTTAAAAGCAAAGGCGAAAACAAGGAGAAAAAGGCCAAACAACTATGTGATCTGGCACTTCTTGGACAAGGCTTGCTGAAAGGAAAAGACCTGAGTGAATTTTTGAAGCGCAGCGTTGAAATGATTTAATAGCTGTTAGCTATTAGCGCCAAACCAAATGAAATAGCCCTGCTCCGAATCTCGGAGCGGGGCTATCTTTTTGGACGAGTTTTACTTCTTCAAAAAATCGGAGTAAGACCTCATGTCCATTACTTTTTTGAGTTCACCATACACAACGCTGTTAAGAACGCGCTGCGGCACCAGATTACCCGCTAACCAAAGCTTAAACGAATCTTGACCATAAACGATTTTCGGCTTTCCGCTTTTAATGCACTTGATAACGTACTGCGCGATGTCTTTTGGTGGTGTGGTCAGATACTTCTTAGAGAACTCCTGTCCTGCATCTTTTCTAGCAATGTTGGTAGCAATACCTCCGGGATGAACGCAATGAATGGAAATTGGGCTTTCGTGAAACTCGACTGACAATGCTTCGGTAAATCCTCGAACAGCAAATTTGCTTGCGCAGTAATCGGCATTGTTCGGAATACCAACCAATCCGAACACGCTAGAGACGTTCACCACTGCTCCTTCGTTGTTTTCTACAAGCTGAGGCAAGAACGCTTTCGTTCCGTTCACAACTCCAAAGAAGTTAATGTTGATGATGCGATGAAAATCTTCCACCGAAGTGTGAAAGGCAGTTTGCGTAGAACCTTCAATTCCTGCGTTATTGATGATGATATGTGCATTCCCGAACTTGGATTTCACATTCTCAGCAAATGCGAACATCTTGTCTTTGTCGGAAACATCAAAGGTTTCTGAATAGATATGCTCAACGCCTTGACTTCGCACAATTTTCACGGTCTCGGCCAATGGACCTTCTTCGTAATCGTTCAAGACGAGTTTAGCCCCAAGCTTTCCAAATTCTTCCGCATACGCCCTTCCCATTCCAGAGCCAGCGCCTGTAATCACAACTATTTTATTCTTGAAATCTTTCATCTTTATTCGATTATGTGGTCTTTTGGCTTGAAGTTCTTGGCCATTCTGAGGTACGTGAAACTGAACCCGGGGAACATGGCAATGACGTGTCCGCTTTTGCTCTGATACCAGCTATTGCATCCACCAGACTTCCATACGGTCTGTTCCATTTCGGAATGGATCATCTGCGTGTAATCTTCTTCCGATTGTTTCTTCACCTCAATGGCTTTTGCCTTTTTCTTTAGCACTTCGGTGATGCTTTTCATCATGTAATGCATTTGCGCCTCAATGATGAAGATAGCAGAAGTATGACCAATGCCCGTATTCGGGCCAGTGACGATGAAAAGATTAGGAAAATTGGGGATACTTGTACCCAAATACGCCCGCGGGAATGGATTCCAGAAATCATGCAATTTCATATCATCCTTTCCGCAAACAGGATAAGAGATAACGCCATCGGTAGCGTCATAACCTGTGGCGTAAATGATGAGGTCTAATTCAATATGCCTTCCGTCTTTCGTTCTGATCCCTGTTTCGGTTATCTCCTCCACCCCTTCGTCACGAACATGAAGTGTAACGTTCTCTCGTTGATAGGTAGGATACAGATCATTTGATAACAGAACACGTTTACAACCTAATGTAAAGTCTGGAGTTACCTTTTTTCTGAGCGTTTCATCCTTAATAGATTTCTTGATGAAATGTTCTGCCTCGCGCTGCCCGATCAACTTCAGAAAGAATTGGGAATACTTGAACCCGACCACACGCGTTTCCAATCCCCAATAAATCATCCATCGCACCAGTTTATGGATGAAACCAATGCCCAAAAGCTTCCGCTGGAACGGACTGAACGTTCTATCCGCCCGAGGCAATACCCAATGTGGCGTGCGTTGAAAAACATGCAGTTGCTTCACATCCGCAGCAATGGCAGGAATGACCTGTGCCGCACTGGCTCCGCTTCCTACAACGGCCACTCGTTTTCCCTTGTGATCGTAAGAATGGTTCCAGTTGTTTGTATGGAAGGCTTTGCCTTTAAATGAATCTTTGCCTTTAAAATTGGGAATAACTGGTGTGCTTAACGGACCAGAGGCATTGATGAGAAACTGCCCAACGAACTTTCCGTTATCGGTTGTAACGTTCCACTTCTTTCGTTCATCATCCCAACGGATCTCCTCTACATTGGTATTCAGTACTGCTTTGTCTCTGAGACCGTGTTTGTCAATGACGTAATTCGTGTACTTATTCAATTCGGCCTGATCTGCAAACATCTGCGTCCATGGGTAGGGCTCAAACGAAATGGAGTACAGCGGAGATTGCACATCCACCGCAGCACCGGGATAGGTGTTCTGGCACCATGTTCCGCCCATGAAGTCTCTACGCTCTAGCATCACGAAATCTGTGATGCCTTGCTTTAGCAGATTGATGGCCGCACACTGACCGCCAAAGCCTGTTCCAATGATTACAACCAAATGCTCATTCATGCGAGCAAGTTATTGATTCGATTCTGTTCAATAGAAACAAAAAAGCCCCGACCAAATGGTCGAGGCTCTAGACATTCCGTTATGGAAACAATCAGTTCTTGATTACACGAACTGTGGTTGTCTGTCCATCAAGCGTGTTGATGTTCACGAAATACATTCCAGCTGGTTGATCAATGGCCACTTGAACATTATTGGCGTTAGAAAAATTGAACATACCAACTGTTTGCCCCATCAAATTAACAATAGTAGCATTTCCATTTCTGAACTCAGAACCAAGAGAAATAGTCACACGACCATCGTTTGTCGGATTCGGATAAACAGATACGCTTGATGCCAATTCTTCAACAGATGTTGGGTCGATTGGGTTGTAGATGAACTCAAAATCATCAACCCACAATTTAGCCGTTGAACTTCCTTGTCCAGGAGTATAGCTTGATGTGAACGTCATCAATGCGTAAGCAACTCCATTGGCTGAGCCGCCAGTGTATGAAAACGGAACAGAAATTCTTTTCCATGTTCCAGTACCAGCAGTCTGAAACTTTTTTTCAGCTGTAGCAATAACCTGACTGTTATTACCACCTGGGGTACGATGGTCGTTATCATCATGTAAAATAACGGCCACTGAAGCCGAATCTGAAGAATTGGTTACGTTATACTGTGCATAGAAAACCAAGCTGTCTGGCATATCCGTAAAAGGATGGTTGAATCCAGTTTCATTTCTTCTTGTTTGGGCATAACCTTGACTTGGCGTAGTAGACGGAGCAACAACTCTTCCTGTTGTCATTGTTCCGTTTATCACATTACTTAGCGCACTTGTGGATTCAATTCTTACACTAGCAGAACCACTATGCACCACACTGTTGTCTTGAAAAATTCGTTGAGACGAACCCAATGAACACAGACCGCATCCAGTGAAATCACCAGTTCTCATGTCATTCCAATTTGTTGGGTCGCCATTGCCATCCCAATTTTCAAAATCGCCATTATTCGGCTGTTGTTGAGCAGTGGCTGTAAGCATGGTACCTGCCGCAAGCATTGCACAAAAAGTAGAGTAGATTTTTTTCATTTTAAAGAATTTACAGTTTTTCAGTTTTATCGAAACGAGTGTAGTTAAACAGATTTCGGCAGCGAATGTATGGGAATTTGGAAATTGCCAAATTCGATTTGGTCAATTGTTATTAGCCACCAAAAGTGGACAACCAATAATGCAGGAAAACCGAAGGAAATTTCACCCCTTTCCTGTAGCCAGCTTGCCTGCCAAAAAAGCCATTGGAATGTAAGCTAAAGCGAGGTCAGCAACTATGAACCAAGTAGGTGCTGGAATCATAAACGAAGCAGCTATTCCACCAACCATGGTCCAAGCACCAACTCCCATAGCAAACTTCATTTTGTGTGATACAGCAATTAATGCAGCAACCAATGCACCTACAAAACTGCCCACGGCATGAGCAAGCCACGGCATCAGAAAATGGATGGGCTGATAAAGATGAATATTAGCCTTGATGCTTTCAAGATCATTCGGATTTACACCTTCTGGAGGCGGAATCAGTAAGCCACTTAGAGTGATAATGCCCATGTTGGCAATACCTCCTATGGCAACTCCTGCCACAACCGCAAAAACGTTTCTCAATAAAGGATTCATGACAAGAATTTGAATGGTTTGGATAGTGAAACTACCAAGTAATTTAAATATTGATCCTGTCAGCGTGCGAATGCGGTTCTGAAATAACGAGTAGTTCCAGATTCTGATCGGTCGGATTTGTGATGCAATGCACCTGATTCGGTTTCACGTGCATTCCTTCATTCTTTTTGATCGTATATCGCTCACCGCTCAATTCAAACAAGGCTTCACCTTCAATCACAAAAAAGAACTGCTGCGACTTTGAATGCTTATGCAGCGACTCAGAGGTCTTTGGAGGCATGGTTTCTCTTATAACGCTCATCGTTGGAGAATTGACAAACTGCCACGCAGTACAGCCATCACCCCAATTGTAAGATTTTGAGTTCTTGATTGTCTTTTTCATGGCATTTCAAACGATGTTCTTCTGCGCAAGGTTGCGTTCTTGCACAGAAACGAATCTTGCACAACCATCTTCGAATTCTGTAATACGCGGAATATGAGAAAGGCCGAAATTGCACAACGTAAATCTCAACGAAATGAAAACCATTACTTCCTTTTTCTTCCTGATCATCATCATAGGTGAAATTCACTTCGTGAAATCACAGACGGTTGGGACGCTTTTAAACTCGGCAGATTCCTACAATGGCTACACGCTCTTTGCCCCTATGGGCTCAAAGTTCACCTATCTGATTAATAATTGTGGAGAGCAGATACAAAGCTGGGAAAGCACGGTAAAACCTGGTCTCTCCGCATATTTGCTGGAAGACGGAAGTCTTCTTCGCGCAGCAAACCGGAGTAACTCAACATTTACTTCGGGTGGTAGTGGCGGTGGCGTGCAGCTTTTTGATTGGGACGGAAATCTGCAATGGGATTATCAAGTTTCAAGTTCATCGGAATGTCAACATCATGATATTGAATATCTACCTAACGGAAATGTCCTTCTGATCGTTTGGGAAAGTAAATCGAATGCTGAAGCCATTCAGTCTGGTCGAAATCCAAATTCGGTTCCAAGTACGTTTTGGCCCGATAAGATCATTGAAGTGGAACCTTCTGGAATGAATGGTGGAACGATTGTTTGGGAATGGCACGCATGGGATCACGCCATTCAGGAATTCGACAATTCGAAAGACAATTACGGTGTAGTAGCCGATCATCCTGAACTCATCAATATCAATTATCCTTCAACATCATCAAGTGATTGGCTGCATATCAATTCGGTAGATTACAATCCCGCATTGGATCAGATCGTTCTCAGCTCACACAACACCAACGAACTATGGGTAATTGACCATAGTACTACCACTTCGGAGGCCGCATCTCACACCGGTGGAACGTACGGAAAAGGAGGCGATCTTCTTTACCGTTGGGGCAATCCATTGGCTTATGGTCGAGGAACTCAAGCAGATAAAAAATTCTTTGGGCAGCACGATGCTCATTGGATTACCGAAGGAAGTGATGCAGGAAAATTGATGATCTACAACAATGGTGCAAATCGCATTCCTGGAGTTTCATACTCTTCTGTGGATGTGATAGCTCCGCCTGTTGATGCGAACGGAAATTACGCGGAACCTTCAAGCGGTGAGTCTTTTCTTCCAAGCGCTCAGGACTGGATCTACGGTTCATCTTCTAACACAGATTTCTTCTCTTCAAATATCTCTGGCGCGCATCGATTACCGAACGAGAACACGCTGATCTGCGAAGGAAGCAGCGGACACTTTTTTGAAATAAACCCAAATGGAAATGTCGTTTGGGAATATCAAAACCCTGTAGCAAACACGGGTCCTGTATCACAAGGAACGGTGATCAGCAATGCAACTGTATTCAGATGCACACGCTACGGAGCTGATTACAGTGCATTTGCAGGAAAAGACATGACGCCAGGAGCTGTAATTGAACTCAATTCCAACATCAGTTGTGATCTATACGGAACCAATACCGATGTGGCCGCGCAAGAACAGACTCAATTTCAGGTCATTCCGAATCCTGCATCAGACATTATTTCCATCACAAACCTGAAACCTGGAAGTTATCTGACTGTGTTCGACTCGTACGGCAGACTGATTCTGCAACGAGCAGACTTGAATAATTTGGAAAGTATCAATGTGTCATATTGGCCTTCGGGCGTTTATCACCTGTCGGTTCAAACTGGAAATTCGCAATCAGTGACTAAATTGATTGTGAACTAACATTAGTTCGTTGCCAAAATTCTACGGTGATAATTTATCTGCCCAAGATGATAGCTGGTGTGTGTGAGTAAATGAAGCAAGAACATTTCTGTGCTCATTCCTTGCTTGAAAACATCAATCGGGAATGGCTTTTTCAGTTCCGCAAGATTCAAGTTGGAAAGCGTTGTTCGCACGGCAAGCTTCGCCTTTTCGAGTTCAGAAATCAGCTGTTCTGCAGGAACATCCTTCGAAGAAAACTCCAACTCGCGCTGACGCACATAACCTGAGCTTCCGAGTGTTGCTCCAATAAAATGTTGGAGGTTTCCTGCCACATGCAAGGCTAGATTTCCGGCAGAATTAGAGATTCCTTCCGAAGTTTTCCAAAGAATTGATTCGTCCTTGTAAAGGCCGATTTCCTCTTGCATTTTGGAAAGGTCTCTGATCAGCAGTTCCGCTAGCGAATCAAGCATGTTAGAGTTCTCCGCAGTCATCGATCATGATCGGTGCCGATGTAGCGCCAGAACGAGAACCATACGTTTCTATCTTATCCACTACCTCCATTCCTTCAATAACGCTACCGAAAACCACATGCGCGCCATCCAACCAAGGACAATCTACCGTAGTGATGAAAAACTGCGAACCGTTCGTATTTCTTCCTGCATTGGCCATGCTCAATAGACCTTTGCCCTGATGTTTCAATTCGAAATTCTCATCGGCAAACTTCTCTCCGTAAATCGACTTCCCTCCTGTTCCATTATGGTTGGTGAAATCTCCTCCTTGAAGCATGAACTGAGGAATAACGCGGTGAAACGAACTTCCTTTATATCCGAATCCTTTTTCGCCTGTGCACAAGGCACGGAAATTTTCGGCTGTTTTCGGCACCACATCAGCACGCAGTTCAAATACAATTCTGCCAGCAGGTTGCTGATTGATACTCACATCAAAAAATACCTTTGGATTCTTCATTTCGTTCATTTCTTCAGATTATCAGCGGCCAAAAATAGAATCAAATCACAGAATAATCCAATCTCATTTCTAGTCTGGTTCTACACTGCCAGATCCATCAATGGCTGCGGTGACTTCGGGTTCTCCTCTGTAGCGAATATCTCCCATACCAGTCAGTTTTGCATCGAGCTTGTGTGAAGCGAAAACCCGAATGTCTCCCGAACCTTCAAGCACCGCAGTGCACTGAATAGATTCAAGTGTAAAGGCATTCAAGTCGCCCGAACCAATTACAGAGGCAAGTAATTCAGATGTACGTCCTTTCAGGTCAATATCACCACTTCCTCTAAGATCAGCAACAATTTTCGCAGCTTTTAGATTCAGATCAATGTCGCCACTTCCGTCCAATTCAATCTTAGCCTGATTCAGTACTTCAAAAGCTCCTATAGATTGAACATCACCACTACCATCTAAGCTGACAATCAGGTCTTGGATTCCTACAAACGTCCCAACTTGGATATCGCCAGAACCTGATAGTCCGATACTTTCAATCTTGGGAACCACAATTCTTACGGTCAATTCGTAATTCAGATATGAGCCCGGTTCCAAACTCAAATAAAGAATGCCGTCCAACACATTCATTTTTAGCTTTTCCGCAATGTTTTCTTGGGCTAGAACCTCTACTTTCTGAACTGCTCCTTGTTCAATTTCCAGATCGAAAGATCCATCCAATTGTACTCCGCGGATGGTTTCAAAAACCACTTCCTTCTCAACTACCGGACCTTTGCCTGTAATAAACGTGCAAGCGCTTAACGCGCTGAGCAACAGCGTGGCGATGATTGTTCTAAACATGTCAAATGATTTCATCTTGTTGATTTTCACCCAAGTTCTAAAATTATATCCATCTAACCTTGAAAAGCTTGCACAAGAAGCGCAATACTAAGTTTGACAAACCGTAATAAGAACCATTGGCCTTATTGTTGCGGTTACAGAGATTCAGATATCACTTATTTTAGCAGAAATTAAAACCGTCACTATGAAATATTTTCTCACAGCACTTTTAGCCGTTTCAATGGCATTGCCAACACAAGCTCAACTATCCATCAATGGGGTCACACTACCTGCAAGTATCAAAGCAGGAAGCGTTAATGTCAACCTCAATGGCGGTGGAATTAGAAAGAAGGTATTCTTCAAACTATATGTCGGTGGCCTTTATCTGAGCGATAAATCTTCTGACGCTTCAGCCATCGTAAATGCAGACAAACCAATGGCGGTTAAACTGCAAATAACTTCAGGAATGATAAGCAGTGAAAACATGAGCGAAGCCATTCTGGAAGGTTTTGAAAACAGCACTGGAGGTAAAACGGAGCCTTTGAAAGCAAAGATCACGGAGTTCGTCAATACCTTTAAGAAGGAAGAAATTGTGGAAGGAAACGTGTTTGATATTGTTTACGTGCCTGGAAAAGGAGTTGAGTCTTACAAGAACGGTAAGCTGCAAGGAACCGTTGAAGGCCTCGATTTTAAGAAAGCATTGTTCGGAATCTGGTTAGGTGCAAAACCTGCGGATGAAGACCTTAAAACAGCCATGTTAGGCAAGTAAACCGAAATTTTCCAGTAGTACATTTCTTGCTATGACCGAGTTATCGGTCGCAAAATCCACTTATGAAACCAGAACAATTATTGAGTTTGACCGAGGAATTCGGAACCCCGTTGTTTGTATATGATGCCGACAAAATGGAATCACAATACAAGCGATTGATCAACGCTTTCTCGGGAATCCGTGTCAATGTTCAGTATGCCTGCAAAGCACTCAGCAATCAAGCAGTACTTCAACATTTCAATGCCTTAGGTGCTGGTTTGGATACAGTCTCAATTGAGGAAGTGCAATTGGGACTTCGTGCTGGCTTTACTCCTGACAGAATCATCTACACTCCTAACGGAGTAAGCTTTGAAGAGATCAAACAAGCAGTTTCGTTTGGCGTAAAAGTGAACATCGACAATCTGGTGATGCTCGAAAAATTCGGGAACGAATACGGTAGTTCCTATCCCGTTTGTGTTCGCATCAATCCACATATTGTGGCTGGAGGAAATCACAAGATCCAAGTTGGGCACATCGATTCCAAGTTCGGTATTTCAATTCATCAAATGCGGCATTTGACACGCATCGTTGACGCTTACAAGTTGCATGTGAACGGATTGCACATGCACACTGGTAGCGACATTTTGGATGTTGGCGTATTCCTGAAAGGTTCTGAATTATTATTGGAAGCTGCATTGCATTTCAAAGAATTGGAATACGTAGATTTTGGAAGCGGTTTTAAAGTGGCTTACAAGCCAAGCGATGTTTCTACGAACATTGAAGAACTTGGCGAGCAACTTTCTGAACAGTTCAAAGAGTTTTGTAAAGAGTATGGAAGAGACCTCGAACTTGCCTTTGAACCAGGCAAATTTCTCGTAAGCGAATCAGGCACTTTTTTGTGTAAAGTGAACGTGATAAAGCAGACCACTGCGACCGTTTTTGCCGGTGTTGATACGGGTTTCAACCACTTTATCCGCCCGATGTTCTACGATTCATATCACCACATTACCAATGTCAGCAATCCCGATGGACCGGAAAGGATTTACACCGTAGTTGGCTACATCTGCGAAACGGATACGTTTGCTTGGGACCGAAAGATCAACGAAATAAACGAAGGCGACATTCTAGCGTTTCAAAATGCAGGGGCGTACGTGTTTGCGATGAGCAGCAACTACAACTCGCGGTTGAAGCCTGCCGAAGTTTTACTTGTTGATGGTAAACCATATCTTGTATCTCGAAGACAGACGCTCGATGACCTTTTGGTCAATCAAGTAGATGTTGGCCATCTTTTTAAAAGTAAAAAATGAAAAACGCATTCCTTTTGTTATTCATATCCATTTGGTCAAACGCATCATTTGCCCAAAACCTTACCGTGTTCAAAGACGCAGCGAATAAGTTTGAGATCGGAGTTCCTTCTGATTGGAAACGGGGAGTTCCTGGAAACAGCACGGTTGAATTTCTTGCTGTGAGACAAGGAACAAGTGAACTTGACGTGACACGTGAAATAATGAGCGTCAACATCCTTCATTGGACAGAAACAGATCTAGATGCCGCCTTCAAAAAGTATCTTGAAGAGGTCGGGAAAAGTCAGGATTTCAAAATTCTGAAGGAATCTGACAGAACAATCGGAGGAAGGAAGTACAAATCACTTTTAGAATCGCATAAAAACACGGCCACCGGACTTGAAATGACGCATAGCGTGTTGTTCAGCAATGACAACGGAACCGTTTTGATCCTTACCATGGAAACAACGTCTGCGAATTATGACGAGTTCAAAAACCTGTTCTCGCGAATCGCATCGAGCTTGAAATTTTGATTCGTGCCAATTAAAGGCACAAACCGATCATCTTCATTTCAAACTTTTTATAAACGAAAAAGCCTTCCGATTTGGAAGGCTTTTTTTTTGAGTAGCGAGAGGGAGATTTGAACTCCCGACCTCAGGGTTATGAATCCTAATTTATTGATATCATATGGATCCATGTGATTCAATAATCCCAGTTTGAAGGGGGATTGTGAAAAAATAAAGCCAGATGATGTTGTACCAAATCGGGAAATGTTGTACCTATGTTGTACCCAAACGATCCGCATCATGGCATCAGTCAAAGCAGTACTCAGAAAGAAAGAGAGTAAAAAGGATGGCACCTACCCGCTTGCAATCCGTATTACCAAAGATAGGAAAAGCTCATTCATCCACCTCGGATACCAACTTCGCCTCGATCAGTGGGATGAAGTCACCTGTCAAGTAAAGAAGCACACGAACGCAGCACGGCTCAATAACCTCATCGCGCACAAAGTAGCGGAGTTAAGTGGGCAAGCCATTGACGACCAAACGAAGCGTAAGCGAACAACCGCCAAGGCGATCAAAGAAACCGTTGAGGGAACAGGGAGGGGTTCATCCTTCTTCCGCTACGCAGAGGAAGACTACCTCAAGAACCTCCGAGACTTAGGGAGCTTCAACAGGTATGTTGCAGAGAAACCACGTATTGCCCATTTCAGAGAGTTCTTGGACGGGGCAGACATTGCCTTTCAAGACATCACCATTCCACTCCTTCGGAGATTCAGCGCGTACCTCAAACGCACTCGGAACATTAAAGACCGAACGATCATCAATCATCTCATCATCATACGAACCATCTTCAATCAAGCAATTCAAGCTGGATTCGTAACTGCTGAACACTATCCGTTCGGTAAACACGGGATTCAAATCAAGTTCCCTGATTCAGTGAAAATCGGCCTCACACCAGAAGAAGTACAACTGCTGGAAGAAGCCACCCTCCCTCCTATTCAAGACCACGCTCGGAACGTCTGGCTTATCTCTTTCTACTTCGCTGGTATGCGTGTGTCTGATGTCCTTCGCCTCAAATGGTCAGATTTCCAAGATGGCCGATTGTATTACAAGATGGGGAAGAATGATAAGGTGGGGTCATTCAAGGTATCACCCAAAGCCCAACGAATACTTGATGCATACAGTGATGGGGAACACCTTCACAATCTCGTCTTTCCTGATCTGCAAGTCGTAAAGGACCTGAATGAGAAGTACATGGTTCAAAAGAAAACCTCCGAGGCAGTGAGTAGGCTCAACAAGCAACTCAAGAAAATCACTCCAGAGATTGGCATTGAAAAGAAGGTCAGCATGCACATCGCCCGACACACCTTCGGCAATATCTCAGGGGATAAAATTCCCGTACAGATGCTTCAAAAACTGTATCGACACTCCAACATCACCACCACGGTGAACTACCAATCGAACTTCATCTTCAAGGATACCGATGAAGCATTGGAGAAGGTGATCGGGGGATAATCCTTCCGCTTGTTTGTGCTCTTCTACGAGCGGGCTTTATTCCCTTACAAATCCCAAATCAGATTCGATATCAGAGGCTAAGTCATAAATTTCTTCGATTCGAGCCTGTTCACTGAGTAATCTGGGGTTTGTCGGGTCTAACTTCAACGCAAAAGAAATATCCAACCTTGCTTCGGAAATATACCTTTTCACTCGTGTATATTCATTGTCTCCAAAGCCCTTCGGGGCTGTAAAGCATTTTCGCAGTACTTTGAGAAATAGGTCACTTTTTACGCGTGCCATGGGTTCATACACATCTTTATATGAGCTATCTAATTCAAGTACTTTAGAAAAATCAGAAATGGCGCCTTCATATAAATCTGAGATTCGTTCAAAGCCCTCCTTTTCAAAGAGGATAGCCGAGTGCTTTGGATCAGTATGTATTGGGATTGGCTGGTCTTTCGCGTTGTCGTCCATTCCTGAAACAGAATAGTTCACCTGAGTTTTTGCCTGAGCAGAATCAATTCGTACCGCTAGATTATATCTCGCTTGGGCCCTATTAAAATATGATTCAACGTAATCAGGTTTAATGTGTATCGCTACTGTATAGTCTTCTATTGCCGATTCAATATCGCCCATCAGTAGTTTAACACCTCCTCGACTGTTATAGCCCGATGGATTGTTGTTTCGAGAAATGACAATAGAACTCGAACAATCCACGATTGCATCATCGTAAAAACCAAGAATCATCTTCGACTCTCCTCTGTACAAGTATGCTTCACCAAAGTCATACCTGTGCCGTATGGCATTTGAGAAGCAAGTGATTTTCAAACGAATGTCCTCAGCGACTTTCCCAGCGTTGAACCAATAATCTGCAGAATCTAAATTGCTGGGGATAGCCGCCAAAGGTGAACTTGGGTTATACGGTTCAGTAATTCCAAAGAAGGGAAGTTGCTCCCTATTTTCTTCGATGGGTGTAGTAGTGGAATAATATACTAACGCTATGATACCGACCGCGATTATGACCCCTGCAATTGCCATCAAAATCGGTGCAGAAACACTTGATGCCACCCGCACCTTCAATCTGCGAAATGCTGACAGGGGATTCGCTTGTCGGTACTGGTCAATTTGAGCTTCAATGCTACTAAGCTCATCTGTTGTATCGCCCGATTGTCTCGCACGTTTTACTTCTGAGCCAATACGCTCTAAGGCAACGTCTTTTGCTAACGTGTTTTCACGTGGGATAAGTACCGCAAGAACGAGGCCCAGTATTCTGGTAGCAAGCCTTTTATCCTCCTCAGAGCTACGTAAATCCCATCTTATTTTTACTCCTATTGCACCGGCATAGAGTGCCAAATCTTCAATGTCGAAGAATTTTCTTTCTTTACTATCAAAGTAGTCAAAGTATTTGGAGGAATGTAGTCGTACCTGTTTTGCCTGAACAACGGGACGGGCCTTGAATCCTTCAAACGATTCGATTGTCGGGTCTTCGCTTCCAAACCAGTGATAGATGGATTCTAAGGTCTCAGCTTTGGGTACACCGTTTGTCTGTGCCCACTTAAAAAACGTATCGTCTCGATCGTAGTCCTCATCCCATGCAACCTCTTCGCGAAATGTTTTGCGTGTAAATGGCTGGTCGGAAACAAAAACCATTTGCGTGTGAGAATCCTCAAAACGCACCTTCAGCTTTTCTTTGAGATAGAGGCTATAGGCATACCGATCAAGAGCATGCAATCTAACTAACCTTTTTAGGTTAAGTCGGTTACGCATATTTTTCAGGTAAGAACTCAAGTCTTGGCGGAAAGGAACGGTACGAAACTAAGTTGAATTTTCCAAAGACCTTAAGGCTCTTTCGCATCTCTAGCTATTCCCCAAACCTGCGGAGTTTTGTATCAGATTTTCAGGTAGTGGTCAAATAAAAAGGCCCCCATGCTAGAACATGGGGGCGACCGATCGACCTGGGGACACAACGAATGAGATTACCCAGATGCTATTATCGGCCCTTCGCAAAAACGAAGCATACCTAGTATAGCATGGCGGTAATGAATCTGTCAAGAGGTCCCTTGTCAAAGGGAACTTGACCGTTTTTCTTCATAAGTGTTGGTCTCCATCTCGGCTACTTGAAAATCATTGAAAGATGAACCTCAAGAATGAACCGAAATGAAAACAACTCCGAAACACCAACCCACAGAGCTTCCGCGTTCTTCGCGTCACCTCGACTTCAACCACCTACTTAAGGTATGGTGGGCAACCCACGCATCTGAACAGACTTCAGATGACCCACACCATCAGAATTCGAGCGGCAAGAATGGCTCTCACCAACGAGGCGTTCCATGACGTTGCATCTACTCCTCAACCTTGGTATGATAGAATCACACATCAAACACAACCTAAACAAGTCAAACCATCAAACAACAGTAAAAATGAAAACGTCAATACTTTCCTCCAACGGCAAGAGCCAGCTTGAAGCAATCGAACAGGAAATTCACCGGAAGCATACACGGCTCAATGACGAATCAAAGGACAAAGGCCGCTTCTTCGGAAGGCAAAACGTGCCCTTGCCCAAGCAACCCATCAACCACTACATCCGCTTCATCGTGGAAGGGTACAAGGTCATCTTTCAGGAAGCAAAACGCGACATTGAAAAGATCAGCAGTGATATGGATTCGACCATTGAACAGCTTGACGACCGTATCTCACAGTTCACCGAAGTCTCCCGTCATCTGACATATAACCTCGCAATCCTTGACAAGGAACTGCCCAAGGATACCACGGGCTACCCATGGAGCTTCTTGCCATATGCAATAGTGGCTGTCATTTTCATGTTGGCCGCAGAAACGGGGTTCAACGGAGTTGCCTTCCAGATTTTTGGACAAAGCCTCTTCTTTTCAGTGATCATGGCCGTGGGTGTTTCTGCTTCCATCATGCTTCTGTTCCATGGCTATAGAAAGACCCTCGCTCTCGCCAAGACCCCAGCAACAAGATGGCTCATCATACTGGGGTGGGTGGTCTTCTACACCGTGGTCTTCTATTTCCTAGCCCAGCTTCGGATGGACTACTTGAAAGCCGTTGATAGTGCAGAAGAGATTTCTCCCGTGATGTTCATCCTTGTGAACTGGTTACTCCTCCTTGCTACAGGATATGTGCTCTCAAAATTCCCGACATGGGAAGCTCTGAAGGTGAAATTGACCCGAAAGCAGATGGAAAAGAACATTGCAGATAAAGCAAGGCAAAAGGCAGAGACAGAGCGGGAATTGGCAGAAATGCAGACGTACCGCAGAGCCGTATCAATAGACTACGGGAACATGCCGAAGTATGAGACGAACATGCGGGACTGGATAAACTCACTTGCCCGACAGAGTGTTTCCGACTTTCTGCACGAGAACATCCAGTATCGTACGGACGGAAATTCCAGCTTCGGAAATTTTGATGTCGATGACCCCTTGCAACAGAACCTTCAAATCACAACGCCATGAGACCCATACATATCATTCCCGCAATCTTGCTGATCGGCATGGCTCTGATCATATGCACAGCTAACGGCCAGACATATAATAAGGAGGTCGTTCTCCTCAGCGATATGACCGATGCAGAGGGGCTACAACCGGAAATGGACATCATCAGGGAACATTTCCACTTCAAGAAAGATCCCTGGTCCGGAATTCGGTTCACCTATCTCGCCATCACTGACCTCCGTCTGAACAGAGAACAGAGGGTCACGTTACCGAAGAAGAATGTCTGGTTTTCGAACCAACTTGACAGAAATAGGGAAGTGAAGGAGTTCCTAACGGAGTTCGATCGAATATCAGCCGAACAGCGAACTGCACCGAAAGGCAGGGGGTATTCCTCCGTGTATCTGCCATTGGCGAAGCAGCTAAATGCACTCGCCAATACCAAGGTAGATGAACGGATACTCATTGTGTACAGCGACCTGATGGAGCATGGGGACATTTCCTTCTATGACCCAAAGACATTCACAACCCTGAAGGACGACCCCACACGCATCATCTCACTATTCCAACGGCAACAGATGTTGAGCGATCTCAAGGGTGTCACGGTGTATCTGGTGTACCGGCCTCTGGAACTGAAACAAGACCATCAATTCTCCGTGACATCAAAGCTGTATAAACAGATGTTGGAGAAACGAGGTGCAAAAGTGATCATACAAGCAGGTCTCAATTTCACTCAATAGGCATGAGCAAGAACAACAATGATTCGATAATGAGCATGATCGGGGATGTAGTGATCCTCTTAGGGAAAACAGTGCTCTGGATTACCGTGGCCATCCTCAAGCTGATGTCCTATTTGCTCCGCGCATCGGAAGAACTATTACGAACCATTCTTAAGTAACACCATGGACAACATCTTACTTTCATTCTCCCCGAATTTCTTTCATGTAATCGTAATATTTATCGCGGTGGCCGTTATCGTTCGCCTCTTAGGAAATGAAGAACGTAAACAGGACTATGATGATGAATTTGGAGATGCGTCGTCGTTAATTTCAAGATGGAACAAAGGCTTCTGGATTGGTGAAGGTCGCATCACAAGAGAGCAATCCTTCAAACATACAGTCCTCATTGGTCAAAGCGGAGGAGGGAAAACCTCGGCTGGACTCATACCAACCGCCTTAGGGATGGACGATTGTTCGCTCATCTTCTTGGATCCGGCAAAGGAACTCTTCAAGCGAACGGCAGGTCATTTGCGGAGCAAGGGATATAGAATCAAAGTGCTTGACCTCAAGAAGCCAGACCGTTCCATCGGATTCAACCCACTCCAACGAGCAACGACCAGCACTGACTTGAACATTTTGGCTGAAATGGTGGTAGCACCTCAATCACGTCAAAGTAAGGATATATTTTGGCCTCAAATGGCGGCTCGACTACTCGTTGTATTCTTCAAAATTCAGAAGCAGTTACCACAAGAGTTTCAGAATCTCGCCAACACCCGCCACCTTGCCAACCTCTTGCAGGGTGACCCAAAGAAGATGGATAAGCTGTATGCCACCTTCGCTGATGATACCCTTTTCGGAGAATATAAAGCCATTATCAGTCAGGACGACAAACTACTATCAAACGTGCTCGCAACAGTCCAGAGTAGTCTTCGCATTTTCGATGATTCTGCGGTCGCAAGATGCACGTCTGCGGACACATTGGACCTCCAAAAGTTCCGAAAGGAAAAGACTGCCCTGTATATCTGGACGGATATCATGGACGCCTCCTACTATTCCTTCCTACTGGAAATATGGTTCACACAGCTTTTTCGAGACTTCATGAAATCTATTCCTGATAAAGGGAAGCTGGATGTGTTCATCCTTGCGGATGAGATGGGGTCACTCACTATCAAGGGATTTGCAGAGGCGCTTGCCAACCTTCGCAAGTACAGAGTTGGAATCATGTACGCCATCCAATCACGGGCACAGCTCATTGAACGCTATGGACGACATGACGCGGATACTCTTTTGGCAAATTCATGGGGCAAGCTCATTTTCCCCGGCATGGAAACAGATCTTGCTCAAGAACTAGAAAAACGTCTTGGTCGATGGACGTTTGAGCGGGAGGACGGCCATCGGGGAACCAGAGAGCTAATGACAATTTCGGAATTGACCCACATGAAAGAGGGCACAGCAATGTACACGGCTGGGGCGAATCGCCCCATGAAAGTGACGGTTACCCCCTACTTCAAGGACTGGTCGTTAAAGTCAAAAAGTGAAATGCCCCTCCCGAAAATTTCAGGAGGCATTCCTAATGAGCTGACTTTTATAGATGTCGATGCTCTCGTAAGGAGCAAGAAGGAACATGTCTAAAGATTCTGGACATAGAGAAAAAGCGACTGAACGCAAAAAGCGATTCCGAGATAGGAACCGCACCTTCACCTTGAGCTTACCGAAGAAAGAGGCCCAAGGACTGGAAAAACACGCAATCAAGAAGGGATATAAGGTTCCTGACTATCTCAAAGCCATCATCTACGTTGACATGCATGGAACAGGATACGTCATGCCATCAGATAATCGGCTACAAGAACTTTCTCTCGCGATACGAAGGATTGGGAACAACGCTAACCAACTTACCCGCTATGCTCACCACGAGAAGGGTATCACCATGGAGGAAGTGAAACAGTTTCAATCCTTGCTCCTACGATTGGAAAGTGAAATCCGAGAAGCAATAACGCACCCTGCCAACATCCTTGATCTGCTTCGCAACCATCTGCAGACACGACCTCAGGACAGAAATTTGCTGATACAATATCTCTATGATCATCAAGATTCTCCCCGTCAAGACTTATAACGCGGTGGCGAATGTCGTTGCCTACATCGCAACTGACAAAGGCCGCATAGAAGACCATCATAGGCAGGGAATTTTTCATAATCTCAACCGCACCGATCTTGATGGGATAACTCAGGAGTTGCGGACCAACTATGCTGACTTTGCCCGAAAAAGGAAAGGGGGAAACAAGGCTCGACATGTCATCCTATCAGTCAATCCTTTGGATAGAGACAAGATGACTGTGGAGATTATGGACGACCTCGTTCATACCTACATCCAAAAAACGTTTCCCAACGCTATCGTATTCGGTACCCACCATCAATCTGAACAGCATTGGCACACTCACCTTGTTGTGAGTGCCAATGAACTCATGAGTAAAGAAGCAACGCGACTTTCCAAAGAACAACTCAAAACGATTCACATGGAAATGCTCCGGTACATGCGAGAGCAGCATCCTTCTCTTACCATTGGCATCAATGAACAAGCATGGGGCAAGAAGGAATTCAGCGAACGCGCCTACTACAAGCAAAAGCGGAATCCTGAACTGAAGCTCACACGCGAAGAACTCACGGAGCGGGTGCAAGGCATTTTCCGCATATCGGAAAACTCAGGGCACTTCTATGAGAATCTGCGAAAAGAAGGGCTCACCACCTATGACCTGAAAGGCAAGGTGCAGGGCATCCTATGGGACAGCGAGGGGAAAAAGATGAGGTTTGCGAGACTCGGTCTTGACCCTATGGCAGTCCAAGAACTGGACGCTCAAAGTGAACGGCTCAATCAGCTTGACCGCATTAGAGATATGGCGCGTCCGGCATCTGGTCTTGAGCGATGACCTACTGTTGCCGTCTCTCCTCTCTAATCTGGTTTATGGTTCTCCAAAGTTCAGAGTCCTCTTCAAACAACTCATCCGGAAGAATGAACCATACGGGATTGGCTGATGAGATCGGCATCCCCAAACACTCTTTTTTTCCCGCCAGTTTCTCTTCGTCCTCTTGCTCCCGCATAGAGGCATTCCATCGCATCCCAATGACCTTCGAGCTATTACCCCAGCTCATTTCAGCAATGGATACATTCTCGGCACCGCCATCAAAGCGCACCTGAAGATCCCGGATCATATCTCGGGGACTTCTCACATTTCTTGGGTTTCTATATCTCAACATGTTCCTTGATTTTTATCGTGCGTTCAGTCCACGAAGGTACGATAGAGAGGTGCAGGATTCTTCCTGCCAAGATCGCCTTGTGAAAGAGAATCGCCCTAGCGTTCCAGTCACAAGGCTATCTTGCACTGCACTGACCTCACATCCTTCAATTGAGCGACATACCCAAATCAGTTCGTCCGAAGATTGAAACGAAAGTTTGTACATTTCCCGACTTAACCATCAAAGCTAGTTGCTCGGCATGCAATTTATATACATTTGATTCAGAAGCAACTGATGTTTACTACTATAATATGGAACGTTCGCAAGAAGCTACCTTACCGTCCTCGAAACTAGTTCGCGACAATACCGAGTTACTTGTCAGACGACTAGTCATCAGAAGCAGATTGGCTGGGGAAAAGGAAGAATTCCTTTTGGAGAGACACCTAATTGAGTACAAAAATGGCAAGCCTATACGAGCTATCATTGGTATTCCAACTACAGGCTGCAATTATGCACGGTTAAACGGCGCATGTAGCATGTGTGGACATCCTGATAGTGGACTCTGGGACATAAATCTCACTGATGATACTATAATAGAGTTATTTCAATCAAGTATTGAGAAAATCCGTCCAATGAAACCGAATTCGCTTGGCGTGTATTGTTCCGGTTCTTTTTTTGATGACAACGAGGTGTCGGTAAAACTTAAGCAGAGGATATGTAAATCTATTGCTGATGAAGCTTGGATTGAAGAGGTTGTAGTTGAAAGTCTACCGCAGTATATCACAAAACCAAAAATAGAAGCCGTCCAGCGCATGCTTGGTTCGATAAGGCTAAAGATTGGCATTAGTCTCGAAACCGCAAATCAATTCATTCGATCCTCAGTCTTATTAAAGAAGGTACCTAGTCTTAGTTACATAAAAGCGACTGAAGCGTGTGGTGAATTGAAAAATGTATACAGCATTGCTTATGCTGTCATTAAGCCTCCATTCTTAACTGAAGGTGAAGCAATATGGGAAGGAGCTGAGACTATTCATTCCGCTGTCATGATGAAGTTTGACGAAATCTCTTTAGAGCCCTTATCTCTTCAATCAGGAACATTACAAAGTTTGTTGGAAAAACAGGGACATTATGATATGTCTTCCATTTGGACTTTGGTAAATATTCTAAAACTATGGCAGAGTAAGTATCCATCTGATTTGAACTCAATAACTATAAAAATCGGTGGTGAGGTTTATACTCCACTTCCCTACAAGACCTTTTTAAGGTGTAGCACCTGTGAGAATAAAGCATTTAAAGAGTTAGAAAAAATTGGTGTGGAAATAGACTTGCCACGTATTTCCATTGACAATCCGGATGGACAGTGCGATACTCAATGTTGCACATACATTGAGCCAAATCCATTAGAAATTAGAGAGCCAAATCCTAGTGCAGTAACTCAACGAGTAATTAAGATAATTAACCTTATTAACTAGTGGTATCATGGAATTCTGGAACATCATAATAGCTGTGGGGATACTTCTTCTCCTTTCACTCTCAGGTCTTTTTGTTAAATCTAAAGATTTCAGTCTGAGCTTCTTATTGGGTGAGCGAAGTCTAAGCTGGAAGGACATTGCGTTCTCAATGGCGGCCGGAGTTGTTGGGGGTGGAATTCTCTTAACCTACTCGGCCTATGCATACCAATATGGTATATCTGCTTATTTCATTTTTATCGGAATAGCCTTGGGAGTTCTTATGTTACTTTGGGTAACAAAAAAGTATAAGAAACTAATCGATGAACAAGAATTAATCACACTACCCGAGTTATTTCGCCATCTGTATGGCGTCCGTGCAAGCAAGCTTAGTTCATACATTGTCCTAGGTTGGTCTTTTGGATTTATTTGTATGCAATTGGTCGCTGCTGGCGTTCTGCTTGAAGGCATGATTGGTTTACCATATTGGCTTTGTATTGTCTTTGCTGCGGGTCTGGTCTTGTTGTACTTACTTAAGAACGGTTTTGCTGCGGTAGTAAAGACGGACTTTATTCAGCTAGTGGCACTTTTAATCTTCTTTACGCTTCTTACAGCTAGTGTGTTAGTCTCATCTTCAGCACGCGAGGCAATCACAACCCTTTCCTTTGAATCAATGAAGATTGAAGAAATCATTGGGTTTGTTTTGCTTGGAATGCTGAACATCATAGTATCTGCTGATTTGTGGCAACGCATATATGCAGCAAAGTCCACGGGCGCTGCAAATAAAGGCATCATTGTAGCTTTTGTATTGGTTTTGTTCGCTGGCCTTGTATTGATAACTCCAACTTTAATGATTAAGACTTTGGGAGTTGAAATTGATCCAAACATGGCACTCATGGGAGGGATAAAGTCAATAATTGGGCATTCCGCCCTCTTAGGAGTAGCATTTGCCGCTGTTCTTAGTGCTGTCATTTCGGCTCTTGACACGATGATATTTGTTGCTGGAGTGTCATTATCTAACGACATTAGTATCCGTTTGATGGGAGGCCCAATCTCTGATCGAGTTAAAGGCACCAAGTTTTGGATGGTTGTAGTTACCATTGTTGCCTGTGTTTTGTCTGTTCAGTTCAGAAGTTTGCTAGATATAGGTCTTGCTATATCTAGCTTGGGACTGTCTCTGGTCCCGGCCGTCATTATGGGTCTGTTCATCAAGGATGGGAAAATCAAAAGGAGCGCAACAGTTGTGTACAGCTTGCGATTCGGATTGATTGGCTTTTTCGGCCTAATAGTATCTAGCTTGGTGTTTGACGGAGATATATTGACCCCTGTTAATTCTTTGGTCACCTTGCCTTGTTCAATTGTGGGAGCGGTTTACGGTCACTTCTATGGGCGTGAGAATGAATAATTCTTTGATTAATGAAGTACCTGAGGTTTGCGCGTCCGCTTTACTGGCTTCCGACTATATCCAGTTCAATCAGTGGCTGGTTGTCAACAAATCCAACCTTTGACTGGTCATTAGTTGTTCTGCTTGTAGTTATGGTTGGGCCTGGGCTTTCCGGTTTTGCTGAAGCTTTTAATGGCCTGCAAGATGAAGACTTCGACCGAGAATCAAAACAGTACAAGTTTTTCGGAATTAGTTTAGCTGGAGGGACTGGGCAACTGTCAAAACGAGAAATTTTACGTAATAATGCGGCTTGGTTCATATTGGTTCTCACGGGCACGTCAATACTTATCTCATTATATTTTGGGGCATGTACAACCCTACTATGCTTAACTGCACTATCTGTTGGCTATCTGTATTCCAGTTCAACTGTTAAACTAAACAGGTCAGAGTGGTTCAGACAGGCATTACTTTTTCTTGGATACGGACCAATTGCCTTTTTTATCGGAGTGTCAACTGGAATCTCAGATTGGAATTATCTATCACATGATCAGGTTTTCTTTTCAGTAATGTCTGGTGTAATGGTTGTTTCAGTTGGAGTAACTTCCGATGTGCTAGATTATACAGATAACATAAAGTCAGGCAAACGAAACATTGTAACGCTCTATGGTCCGAAAATGTCGCTGACGGTATCCACTATAATAAGCTGGCTAGTGTTGGCTATAACATTCGCCTATTCTGAAGCTAAAGTCAATCTCCATCAAAGAGAGGTAGTTCTTCTATTGATTGTCTTCCTGATGTTTGTAAGAACAAAATTACTTATGAACTTTCAAAATCCTCCTGTGATTATCAGATCTCATTTGATTTCTATAGGGATAGAGATTCTATTTCCATTTGTAATGGTTTTCAATGCATAGGCCCCTCATAGATACGACTAAAAGCATTTTGATAAATAAATGGAGACGCTTGACAAGGCAAGCCACATTTTGCTTAACCACTAGCATCGCTTCGGTTGTTAAAACCGTTCTCCTGCCAATCTGGTGGTTACTGGAGAGGGTACTACCATGGTTGTATCAGAAAGCAAATGCTTCATCTAACTTCATCCTAATGACTATTGGCCAATTGCGGAAAAGGTTAGTTGGTCAATCACTGCAAACCAAGAATAAAATTTTCCTGCTTAGAAAGTTTACTCTTGGATTATGTTTTCCGTTATTATTTGCTTTCTATGCTTTAAGATATTTCAATACAAAACTGGATTTGGGACTTCAAAATTTTATTTTGGTTCCAACATACTTTTTTCTATCCGACAAGATATTTAGCAAATTTAGACTGTTCATAGAACGATACAGTTACCTTGCGCCCAACTCTCTGGTTAGGGCCGTAAATAAGGATCATACTCTGCGTGAGATGAGTGTATACTTCCTAGGATTATTGCTTCCTTACTTGATTATTTCTGCTTTGTTTTGTTTTAATTTTTATTTCGAGCTGAAACCTTCAAGTTTAAAAATAATCGAAAAGACTATCACAATTTGGTATTTTCTTGGAAGCGCCGCTCTTTTTGTTTCTGTCATTTCACCAATCGGAGATTTAAAAGAGTCATCAAATGGATATAATTCTGAAAAGCGCATGTTCTTAGGAATTCCAAGTGCTCGATTAATGCTTACCACACACAATGCTGCACTAACTATGCTAATTGAAGAGTTGGTCGCCACTTTACTGTTCATATATTTTTCCACTGCTTTGGGGATGTATATTTCTCAAGGGGCAGGTACCGAAGGTTTCTTCTTCATCGAAGCTGAACTGACAAATTCCCTTGGAACCGATTTCTTGGATTATAAATGGCTATTGTACTTTCTATATCAGGCCACCACAATTATTTCCTCACAAGGGTTTTCGGGTGTTACTCCAGTTGGGGGGCAAGCGTTAGCTTATGTAGTGGTTTCGATTATTCTCTGTGGCATGTACATTATTGGACTCATTTCTCCTATATTCGGCATGGTTTCAAGCTCTAATAAGCGCAACTCCGAGAAGTACTTAAACAATACTTTAGTATCGAAGGTGTTGGCCGATTCAATAAGTCAGTTGTCCGCTCAAAGGACATCAAAGGGATTTTGGTCAGGCATCAATAAAAGCTGTGCTGTAAGTTCAGCTTGCTGTGCCATTGCTTTAAAGCGCGGTGGCTTAGTGGACAAGTCATTTGAAATATACCAATCTAGAGAAGAACACTCACACAATGGTACTATAACTCTATCCAATGGGTTATGGGATATTTACTCAGCATCGGATATCTCATGGGAGACATACTCTCACCATCTGGACGCGAACGAATATTTTCTTCTACTTTGTTTTGGCGCATCTCTGGGGTATCCTGTAATTAAGGAACTTGAAACAGTGAATGGATCAAGTGCGAATTGGGATGAAGGGGATGGTGTCCATTGGGGATCGTATGGTCACATAGCATTTTCTTTGTGCAATTCTCAAAAGGAGGACCAAGCATCAGTCTGTGACATTTTACGTCGTCGGCAATCTGCATCTGGTAGTTTTTATGGGGATACGGTCCTTACTTCTTTGGTCGTGTGTTTTTTTACGTACTCGTCATTGGCAGGTTCTCTTTTGCAGGATGCGTTGCAGTGGTTAGCTTCTTCTGAGAATGAACCCATGCAGCGTCCTTTTGATTCGGTTTGCATTTGGGATACTGCCTTTAGTTTGGTGACATTAAGAAGATATGGCTACAACTATAGTGATTTGAAACTGAGCTTCGAATGGCTTGTCGGAAAGTACGAAGAGCGCTACGCTGGATGGTCATGGTCCACTGAGTCGAAGGGCATAAAATGTCTGGATACCACAACAGCCGTTTTAGAGGCATTGGATGGGAACGATTATTTGGATTGGACTCTTAATCAAATGCAAAATCAAGCTTTGGATGAAATCAACAGCCTGCCACCAACAGCCGAATCTAACACCTTTCAAGACGACTATGGTTATCACGCGTACTGTCCTATCATCCATTCACGGATTCTATGGCTTCAGCGTACTTCAAGCGCCACTAGCGCGGGATGGAACAAGGTTGAGGCTTTTCTCGGCAGTGGCAATACAGTAGTAAGCCCCTGGTTTAAGGATAGGCATATTACAACTGGCCTAGGATTGTACTATGCATCTAAATCTATTGTCAAACCGACTAAAGGAATGATAAAAATTCATTCGCAATTGATAACTGACATGTCTAAGGGACGAATTCAATCGCCTGAAGGCAAATTATCAGCATTACTTGGAGTTGTTTCGGTCAGACGCAACTGGGGCATAAACGAAGTAGAAGGTTATGGACGAGGAAGTAAGGAATTTCCAAAATGGTTAGGAACTATCACAGATCTTTTAGAAGATGTGATACGTAAAAGCTATGATAATAGCAACAACAAATGGATTCCTAGTTCAGTAGGCTATTTTGGCCATGGTGTTTACTATACCAATGAAGTGTTCATAACCAACTTGGCGTGCATGGCCCTTATGGAGCTGACCGAGTATTTTGGATCGAGTCGATAATGTAGTTAAATTATTACTCATTCTTCGCAAATTGTCTCCCGACAAAGTTGGTAGTCTAATTACCATCTCAACCGAAAATATGAGGCAGCCGCTTGAGATCTCTTATCGGAAACTCGTTGAGTGATTTGAGATTCCCAATATGAAGCATTTTTAGAGGTCACATCAAGATTACAACCACATGTTGGGCATGATTGAGATTGCCAACCTTGTGCAATTCCTTCCTTGCACACTTCGCAGATTACCTGAATATCTACAACGATCCATGCACGTTTACTTTTTAGCCACTTCCAGTTCCACTGAAGCATGTGACCATCAATTCTGTCTTGTCGATAATTCCAATAAAAAGGTTTCGCAAAATAGGTCACGTACAGATAGAAGGAAAAAAACACAATCCCACAGGATCCCACAATAATCAGAAACCCTCCAACAACGATGGGGTCTATTGACTGTTGAATGGAGCTCATTTTTTAGGCGGGTTATTGTGCGCCAAATGTAGAGATTACTCTAGGGTGATTCAACTGTGGTCCTCCCGTGGTGCAAACGTGACGGTCAGAGCAATCGCATATTCATTATTTACCATAGCAGTAGAGATAGGGTTGGGGAGTACAATGTAAAAAGAAAAACTCTAGACGAACAACCCGTCTCAAGGATCACCCATGTCCAAAATCACAACAAAAAAGCTCTTATTTTCAGAAGAGCTTTTGAATCCGATTGACTAGATACCCAATTCGTCAGCAAGCATTCGAGCTGTTTCTTCGAATGAGAACCAAGCGAACCAGTTCTTCATGTCACCTTGAACGACAGGTGCCACTCCTGTAGCTTCGAAATTTTCAAGCCGCAATTCTTCGATTTCATCATAATGCTCATCGAAGAAGCTGTGGGTGTCCACGTAGTAGATGAGAGAATTCACTATGCCGCTCACGCAACCGTGCGAAAGAAGATTTCGGAAAAAGGAAAGTGGTTCACCGCCACTGTATTCAAGTGCCGCTTCGGCAACTTTTGCTCGGATGGTACCTCGCTCATTTTCCATGATGTCCGTTAGTCTGCTGGTAAGAGGTGTGTGATTTTTTGTGTCCATAGTGTGAAATGGGTTATTTGATAATCTCCCAGATTAAAGGACAAGGGAATAGGAACCGGTGCAAGTAGGAATGTCCGTAGGATAGCATTGCTTGCACAGGTTACGGTCTTGTCCAATCTTTGGGGGATTATCATGCCCATGCACTGGACACGTTCACACATCCGGGCAGACAGGACAGTGGGGAATGAGTAGGGAACAGAAAGGCCCATTGCGTGGCAAAATGAAACGGTTCCAAGAAAACCCTGACCGAAGGAGAAAGGGTGTCGCGGATCGGTTTCTGTGCGGATGAAAGGGTCGATTTGACGGAATTGACACGTAGGGAAGTGAAACGGCCACGTGCAAGGGTGGCAATGTGACCCTCATGGGGCTCTCACCTTAACATCGAAACGGTTTTGGAAATAAATTTTTGCAATTCATTTCCAAAATGGTTTCAACCGCTGTCCACCGGAAATTGCTTTTTCAAAAATCAGTCACGCTTGGCGTGGTGTTTTTGGAAATGGGATTGGAGGAAATTATTTGTGAATGTGTGAAGCTGCCTTCGAGCCTCAGGTGATTGCGAGAGCGTTCCGATTACGAACAAAAGCAAAGCCCCACTCACCTTATCAGGTGGGCAGGGCTTCTCAAGTAGGGCGAATACTTGATTTAAATTGAACTTTTGTTCATCCGAATCCGAGGTTAAGCCTGAAGGCTAATCCTTCACACATCGAACAGATAGTCCTTGGTTCTTGTCGGCCATGGGATCACTATAAACGACACTGTAAGCCTCAAGCATGTTAAAATTCCAAGCATTCCCAAGGCCAAATTCTTCTTCCGCTTGAGTAGATGTCCACCAATAAGCTGAGGTGTTAAATCCGGTATAGCTTCCATTTGCTAGCCTTTTCCCAGTAGGAAGAGCATTGAATCCACTTGCATTATTTCCCTGTACTCCCCATGTACGCATCAAAGCCGCTGTATTTTGCGATCCCAAGTACGTCAGGAGTTCGTTAAATTCCGCCTGAGAGGGAACATGCCATCCAGTGGGGCACAGGTTTCTTGGATCTTCTACTGCAAACCAGTTATAGTACACGGCCGAATTGTTAAATGAATACGCACCCTCATTTAAGCTGGCCCATTCAGTATCACTAGATACTGAGGGAATCAAATCTCCATTCGCGAAGTTTCCTGTCCCAAAATTCACCCCCATCCATTCTTGACCATTGCCGAACACGATGGAAGGATAATGGTCTCCATTGACGTCTGTGACACCATCGCCTGGTGCGGTGGTGAAATTTCCACAAGAAGTTTCACATAGACCTAAAGAAGAATACGTACCGCTCGTTGCTTCTTGACAGCTTCCGTCAACACAGTTATATCTGGGCACACAAACGGAGTTGCACTCACTCTGTGAGGCGTATGATCCGTTGTTGTCTTGTACGCAGTTGTTGTTGACGCACTCGTATCTGTTGTTGGGTACAATATCATCGTCATCCTCATCAGGACTACATCCTATGGTCAGAACAACAAGTGCCACAGGCAAGTAGCATATGATTCGGTTAATGAGTGAGTGAATTTCTCCGATGCGTTTCATTGGTTGTTGGTTTTAGTTGTGCCTACTCTCAAAGTTTTCGGCTGCCCTTTCTTTTTTCGATTCAAACATAAACAATTACCCAATACATTGGGTAATGAATAAAATTTGCTTTGCCTCATTTGCTGGGTGATTAACAACCGTGATAAGGCCTACCTCGAAGCATTCGGCAAGCACCTTCAAGAGCTAAGGCAGGCAAAAGGTCTGTCGCAACAACAGCTTGCCTTTGAGGCTGGGCTTAACAAGAATCAGGTGGGCAACATTGAGCGGGGAGAGGTGAACACCACCATATCTACTATACTGTCCCTTTCGAAAGCGCTTGATGTAGATTGCAAGGCTTTGTTCGATTTCCAATATGAGGAACCTCAGTAAAGGGTATTGACAAATATTCAATACTGTGATATAAACCTTATCCGACCTGTGGATAAAGGACAGGTTGCATTCTACCTATGAAATGCTACACTATTATCAACCTAAATAAGACCATAATATACTCGTTGCCCCTTATGGGGTCATCTCGAACGTAGTTCGAGGTCGGAAGCAACAACGAGGCGTTTTTTTCTTTCACGTCAACTATTTCGTGGAATGTAGAGAAGGCCCGTTCAGATTGCTTCCGGACGGGCCCTTTTTGCTTATGACGTTTCAAAAATCAGTTGAGCTATATATCAGAAGCCGTTCAAGCCGATTGTCTGCACGGACGGTGAGTACCTATCAAAGTGTTCTGAAGCTGTTCTGTGCGTGGTTGAAGAACCCAGAACTAAAGACTATTAACGATGACATCTTGGATGAATATCTCGTCCATCTGAAGGGAATCTATCAGGAAAGAACGCGTTGCCTCCATGCTAACGCGATCCGGGCGTTCCTCAAACACTGGTGTGCAAAGGGAGAAATCACCATGGCGTGGGAACTCATTCAAGGGCCAAGGATCACGGAGACTTTCCCAGACTTCATCAGTCACGAGCAATTTGATTTAATAGATGAGACCTTGGATGAGGACGACTACAACCAGCTGACCCGGAAAGTGGTATTTCAAATGCTTTGGAACACAGGCATGAGAATATCCGAATTGCTCTCATTGAAAATTTCGGACATCCGCGCTGACCGTAATTACACCTACATCACCACCATGAAAACCAAGAAATTGAGAATGGTGATGTGGAATAACGAGTGCCATCGACTGCTTATGAAATACATAGGTATCCGCATTTGTATGAACAAGGCGGATCACCTGTTCCAAACGGCACCTAGCCAACGAAACGCAGGGGAGCGAACACGGCTCCAACCACGAAGCGTGCAACGCTGGTGTAGAGAACTGCAAAGCTTGCTTGGCTTTCCTATACGACCTCACGCCTTTCGTCATGGCAAATGCCACGCTATTTTGAACGCTGGTGGAAATCGCCATCAGGTGCAGAGTATCGCAGGACACTCAAGTATCACCTCCAGCGAGATATATGTTCGGCTGAACCTGCAAGAACAGGGGAACCTACTCCAGCGATTCCTACCGAAGCAAACGAACTCTGAGAAGATTGCGCACAGGGTTGACATCTCGTATCCATTTGCGGCCTGACCGTAAATGGACTTGCGTCATAGGCACTTTATGGTGTATAGTGATACGGTACTTTGATGAAGAAACGATGTATCGTTTGGAATAGGAGAAGGCAAGGCATATCATTATTAAAAAGGTCTTATTTAGGTTGACCCGTTCTGATGTGTTCTACAAATTGTTTGTGGAATTTGAATGTCGCACAATA
>JAIPBM010000032.1 GCA_021739695.1 Flavobacteriales bacterium
GAATAACGAATCGGGAATCAGGTCAGCGGAGGTCAGCCTGGTTTTGACCACAGGAGCCAAAATATCGACATCCCACTGGGCTTGAGAAAGGTCTTCCTTGCATCCCGAAAAGATGGTCAAGCCAATAATTACACAGAGAAAAACGGCAGAAAATAAACTCTTCATCAGCTATGTCCAAAAGTAAAAAATAACGCGGCTTCGGCCGATTCAATTCCTGCGAGAGGAATTTGTGAGAATCTGGGTTGTGCTTACAGAACTACTAAGGTTGGTGATTGATTTGTTAATACCCGTACTTGGTTTTCCAAAGTTCTTTTAGCCGTTTGCGGTCAGCAAGTTCGCGGGCGTTGTTCTGTGGTTCGTAGAGTCTGCTTCCAGCGATTTCGGACGGCAAGTACTCAAGATTCACGAAGTTGTTTTCGTGATCATGAGCATAGTCGTAATCCTTCCCGTATCCAATTTGTTTCATCAATTTGGTAGGAGCATTGCGCAAATGCAACGGAACATTCAGGTCTCCAGATTCGGCCACCAGTTGTTTAGCGGTTTTTATTGCCTTGTAGGTTGCGTTGCTTTTTGGAGAATTCGCGAGGTAAATAGCTGTCTGCGATAAGATTATTTCTGCTTCCGGATAACCAATAACGTTAATGGCCTGAAAGCATCCATTGGCCAGCACGAGAGCAGTAGGATTTGCAGCGCCAATGTCCTCAGACGCCAATATAAGCATACGTCTTGCAATGAATTTCGGGTCTTCTCCTCCAGCAATCATTCTCGCCAACCAGTAAACGGATGCGTTCGGGTCGCTGCCACGCATTGATTTAATGAACGCTGAGACCACATCGTAATGATTTTCTCCTTCCTTGTCGTACTTGGACATGGTGTTTTGAAGACATTCTGTGGCAAAAGCATTGGTAATCGAGACGGTTTTATTCGAATTGGAGTTGACAATCAATTCAAGATTGTTCAGCAATTTTCTGGCATCGCCTCCTGAAAACCGCAGCATCGCCTCGCTTTCAGCAATCTTTATTTTTTTGTTCGTAGAGCTTTCCATTTCGAGACGCCCTTTTTCCATCAGTGTCTCGAGATCAGAGCGTTCTAGCGATTTGAGAATGTAAACTTGGCACCGGGACAATAGTGCTGAAATCACTTCGAAAGACGGATTTTCGGTAGTTGCACCTATCAATGTCACCAAGCCCTTTTCCACAGCACCAAGTAGCGAATCTTGCTGCGATTTGCTGAACCTATGAATCTCATCGATAAATAGAATGGGCTTGCCATTTTGCGAAAACATTCCCTGATTCTTTGCCTTGTCAATCACTTCACGCACATCCTTTACACCAGAGTTGATGGCGCTGAGGTTGAAGAACGGCCGATTCATTGTGGCCGAAATGATATTGGCCAAAGTTGTTTTTCCAGTTCCTGGAGGTCCCCAAAGAATCATCGAAGGGATTTGACCAGAACCGATGGCCGTTCTCAATACCGAGTTTTTACCCACCAAATGTGCTTGCCCAACATACTCGTCTAAAGTAGCGGGCCTTAAACGCTCGGCTAACGGTGATTCAAGACTCATGTGAGCTTCAGTAATGTTGTGCTTATTTCTCCTCGGAATCTGATTCCGATTCTTTAGCAGGCTTTTTAGCTTTCTTTTCCTTCGGCTCTTTTTCCGCCTCTTCAGGTTGTGATTCCTGCTCTTCTTCCACGCAATGAACGTCTGCAAGTGTTTTTGCCTCTTTGCTTCCCAGTTCTGCCGCTGCTGCAAGATCCTTGCATGCCGTTTTTGGTTTGCCAGATTCAATCTTTGCTTTTGCCCTATGAAGGAAAGCATCCGAAAACTGAGGGTCAAGTTTTATTGCTTTGCTGAAATCTTTGACAGCATCCTTGTCGTTTCCCTGCAGCAGAAGGATTTGACCTCGATCATCGTGATATGTGGCTGTGTTTTCACTCAATTCAATGGCTTTAGTGAAATCTGAGATTGCGCCAGCAGTATCTGTCAAAGCAAGTTTTGTCCATGCTCGGTGGTTGTACGCTTCGTGGAATTCGGGAACCATACTGATGGCCTGATCATAATCTGGTAAAGCCAATTCGTGCTGGTTATTGAGGCTTCTTGCGTGTGCCCGACTTTCATATGCATTCGGATAGTCGGGTTTCAGTTCAATTACTTTACTGAAATCTGCAATTGCTCTCCGAAGATCTTTTCTCTCTACGTAGCAGAAACCGCGGTAATTGTACGCCTTTATCAACGTTGGATCCAGCTCCAGCGCTTTGTCAAAATCAATGATGGCGTTCATATAATCGGCAAGTCGCATGTAAGTTGAACCGCGCATGATGTACGCTTCGAAATAGTCTGGTTTCAACTCCAACGCTTTATTGAAGAAACCGAGCGCCTTCTCATCTTCACCTCTGTTAGTGTGAAGCAGACCTTGAATAAAATTGTCCTTAGATGTTTGACAGTTTGCGTTGAAATGGCCAAGGAAAACCAACCCAATTGCTAGAAGGATGAAGTAGGAAAAGGGCTTCTTGGTGAGCGCCATATCTATTAATTCTGAAGTGCTAAGAGTGCTTCTTTCGCTCGCATCACACCATTTTCGTAAGCTCTAGCCAGATCCTGAATTCCCTTTTCATTGTTGTGCAATTGCAGGTAAGTAATTCCTCGGTTGAAAAACGCCTTGCCATCAGATGGATTCACGTCTAGCGCACGCGTGAAATCATCAATCGCTCCTTGATGGTTTTTCAATTGCAGCTTCACAACTCCTCTGTTTGTGTACAGTTCACAATCTTCATTGTTCAATTGAATCGCACGATCCAGGTCTTCAATTGCTTTTTCAAACGAACCAAGAATTGTTGCTATTTGTGCTCGATTGAATAACGCGTCTTCGTGATTGGGATTGATGTCCAACGCGGCCGTGAAATCGGAATATGCAGCACTTATTTCGTTAGCGAAAAAATAGGCTAAACCTCTGTTATAAAGAATATCAGAGTTGTTGGCATCAAGCTTCAACGCCTCCGAATAGTCATTTGCCGCGCCATCGAAGTCTTTGGATTCAAACTTCAGATCACCATCGGTAATAAACTGTTCGGCACTTTTCATGTTCAAATTATTGGTTACAGCGCGACTGAATGTAATCGTTCGCTTCGGCTTGTCCCATTTCGCCTGCCAAATACCAGTCTATACAGGCTCCTGCATTATCGCCTACCAGGCTTTTGCATACGCCTCTGTTCATGTATGCAGAGCCATATTCAGCATCTATTAGAATCGCTTTGTTAAAATCGTCAATGGCACCATAGTAGTCCTTTAGTTCACGCTTGGCGAAACCACGATTATGAAGTGCGGTTTTGTTTTTCTCATTAATGTTAATGGCATAGTTGTACGATTTCATCGCTTCTATGTAGTCTGCCGGTTGTTGAAAGAAATATGCATCGCCCATCCGCACGTATGCCAGTTCGTTCTTTGGGTCTAATTCAATAGCCTTCTTGCAGTCTTCAATGGCACTTTTGTAGTCTTTCATGTCTACGTAAATCGCACTTCGCAGAGCGTATGCGGCACTATTCGCCTCATCCAATTGAATGACCTTATTAAAATCCTGAATGGCTAGAATTCCTTTTCCTGAACCGTATTTCGCCTCGCCACGTTTTAGTAGGTAAGTGGTGTTTTCTTTATCTCCAGCAATGGCTTTGTTGAATGCGTCTATTGCTTCAGCATAATTTTTAGATTCCAACTGTGTAAGCCCAGTTTTAAAAGACTCTTCGGCTGTTTGAGAATAGGTAAGTGTGCAAACGAGGGCAAAACTGATGACAAGTACGAGTTGCTTCATGAATAAATTGGCTTTTGAGCGGCCAAAAATACTCAACTGAATAAATGAACTGGAGTTTTTTTAAGCCGAATAGTTCAGCTTAATGTTCACAATATTCAGAATATGACGCCATCGCTACCATATAACCCAGTTTTTGAGCTTTTAGAATATCATCGCAAGCACCGTTGATGTCGCCTTTCAAGAATTTGATCTCACCTCGTAGAGTATACGTTTTTGCGTAAGCAGGGTCGAGTTTGGCAGCCGTGTCAAGGTCTTTGATGGCTGCGTTGTAGTTCTTCACTTCCTTGAGCGCTAAACCTCTGCCCAAGTACGAATCCTTGTCGCTTGGATTCAATTCAATGGCAGTTGTGTAATCAGTGATGGCTCCACTGAAATCATTCAATTTTCTTTTAGCTCGACCTCGATTGGCATAAGCATCGCTATAATCACCTTTTAGAGCAATAGCGATATTGTAATCTTTCAATGCACCGTAGTAATCGTCCAATTCATCTTTCACATATCCTCGATAGTTGAAAGCCTTAATGTATCTTGGGTCAAGTTCAATGGCCTTGTTCAGGTCGTTAAGCGCCCCTCTAAAATCTTGGGTTTTGGCTTTGGTTTCGGCTTTACGATAATATTCCTGCGCTGTTTGGGCTTGACCAAACACGCAAGAGAAAGTAATCAACAGAGTGAACAAATACCGCACAGCGGTAAAAGTATTACAAATTCGAATCCAAGCATTTTGTCAGCAATGGATTCGCTACACGTTTTTCCGAATTCTTAAAGTTCAGTGTTCTACGGAATAGGAAATTGGAGCTTGACTAATGCAAACTGATCGGCACTACTCAATCGAGATCATTCGTTTTTTGATAGTTTGACCTTTACCCAAAATCTGATGGGGTCAGCGTATTTGTTGTAGGAAGTTGAGTTACGCATGGCCATTCCAGCGGCAGTGCTTCCTGTTGGGCTGTTCATACCGTAAGGGTCAGAAGAGTTTGTCCTTCCCATCGCCCTATCGCCTGCAGTAACTCCCTGGTTTGCCTGTGTCACATCTGCTTGAGAAAGTGCACGGTCATTCTGAGGAAACTCATATCCACCAGTTTCAAAGCCAACAGAAATCACGTCTTCTTGTGCTGTGAAAAGCTCAACAGGTATAATGGCGCGATAGACCAATGAACGCGTGCTGTCAAAACTCAATGAAACCGTAATTCCTTTCGTTTCTACCTTATTGAAAATAGGAGTGGTAACGTCACCCAATTTTACATATCCGTCAGTCGGGATCATTTGATCAAGTCTTTCTCTGCCAAGCAGTATGCTTTGGTCGTAATCGTTGCCATATTCTTCCAATTCTGAAACCGGAACTTTATCTGAATAGACCGGAAATTGAATTTCATTCTTCTGTTTGTTCTTCGCGGTTCCGTCAATGAAAAGTCGCAGTCCAGTTGTAAGGATTTTTTGGATTGTGAGTTGGTCCATCACATCAAAAGAGACGTAAAGATTCTTTTCATCGTTCTCAATATTGTATCTGATTTTCGAATCGGCATGGTAAAAGCGAAAAGCAGAAGACTTGGTTTGTGGTTTCTTCCAATTGCTTTCGTAAAGTTTATTCGAACAACCGAAGGAAATGATTGCGATTAAAAGAAGGATGATCGTGTTTCTCATGTTGCTGCAAAGGTTCAAATTTCATCGGATTCTTTGCCGTTTTACAGAAACAGGAAAGACTGCCCGAAAGCAGCCTTCCCATCACCCAACCAAACAACTCTTTATTCCATTACCATCGCCAACTCTGCAAGTCGAATGAATTCAGCCCGTCTGCCGTCTTCATCACTTCCTTTGCTTTTTTCGGCCATGTCAATGACTCTTTGGATTTGCCCTAACCGTTGGGCTTTTTCCAGTTCTTTGTCCAATAGGATCATTCCGAACTGAGCAAGCGCAGCTGAAAACCGCATATTGACTGAACTTGAGTCAAGTTCGGCACTTTGGTTTGCCAACGGTTTGATCAAAAGTTTACTCACGTCTCCATCAGGTTTTTTGTATCGCAGTTTGACGGTCAATAGCTCATCGTCATTTCCAGCTGCAAGCACGGGCTTAGCAAGTTGGTATTTCAGCGTGTCGACCAATGGACGGCCATCGGGTAGAATGCTTCCTGCAGGAATCACTTCGTAGAGGGCTGTCACCGTATGACCAGCACCCAATTCGCCAGCATCTTTCCGGTCATCGTTGAAGTCTTCTGCTGCCAAACGTCTGTTCTCATATCCGATAAGTCGATATGCCAACACATTCCCAGGATTGAACTCAACTTGGATCTTTACATCCTTGGCAATGGCGAAAAGCGTTCCCCAGAATTCCTGCACCAATACTTTTTGAGCTTCTTGAAGATTGTCGATGTAGGCAAAGTTGCCGTTGCCTTTATCGGCCAGTTTCTCCATTTTCTGATCTTGAAAATTTCCGGTCCCAAATCCTAGAACCGTAAGAAATACACCAGATTCTCTCTTTTTCTCAATCAGTTTTTCCAATCCTTCATCCGAAGAAACGCCCACGTTGAAATCGCCATCTGTACAAAGGATCACGCGGTTGTTTCCTTTCTTGATGAATTCCTTTTCGGCAATAGAGTAAGCAAGTTCGATGCCTGCACCGCCTGCAGTAGAACCTCCTGAACTCAACCTATCAATAGCCTCAAGCAGCTGCTGTTTCTTGTCGCCTGAAGTTGAAGGTAGCACCAGCCCAGCAGCACCAGCATAGACCACAATCGAAATCTTGTCGGTTTCCTCCAACTCCTTCACAAGAAGTCGCAGTGATTGCTTCAGAAGGGGAAGTTTATCTTGGTCTGACATGGAGCCTGACACATCAATCAGAAAAATCAAGTTGTTCTTCGGACGTTCTTCCATTTGAAGTTCTTTACCCTGCAAACCGATGTGCACCAACTTATTTGCCGAATTCCAAGGACAGTCAGCTACTTCTGTTATAATGTTGAAAGGGTCTTCACCTTCAGGTTGAGGATAGTCGTATTTGAAGTAGTTGATCATTTCCTCAATTCTCACAACTTCCACGGGAGGTAATGAGCCCATATTCAAGCTTCTTCGGATCTGGCTGTATGAAGCCGCATCCACATCAATAGAGAAAGTCGAAAGTGGTTCTGCAAATACATTTTTGAATGATTGTTGCCTGTACAGATCATAGCCTGCGGTAAGTCCTTCTGGCTTCAGATGTTTCTTTTTCCTACTTGAATTATCCTCGCGGGCAGAAATAATTCTTAGATCTCGGAATCCAGCGCTAGTTGTAATAGAGACAACTCCACCATTGGCATCACCAAATTGTGCTGGAATTCCGCTTGTCAGCACCTGAACTTGTTCATAAGCCGCTTGTGGAAGCGATGAGCTTCCGCGGACTTTCACGCCATCGATGTAAGTGCTGGTTGAGCCATCGCGTGAACCTCGGATTAAACCGATTGAACCGTCATTGTTTTGCACTCCAGCAACCGTAGTTACTACGGATGCTGCTCCACGACCTGCCATCTTCTGGATGTTTGATCCAGAGACAATGGAATTCTTGGAGTTTCTTCGTGATGAGCTAGAAGTGTTGTCACCTGAAAGGAGGTTTCCACCACCATGTCTGTAAGGAAACAGACCATTGCTAGTTACGGTCATTGCAGAGCCACCATCTTTTTCTATCAGCGGAACCATATAGTTGACAATCTGAACTTCGTCCAGTTTGATGCCAGTCTGCAGATGGAAGTCTACCGAAATGTTCTGTTCGGCTTTTACGATAACTGATTGCTTCTCTTCAGCTTGAAAACCAACGCTTGATACTCTTAAGTTGTAAGGACCAGGCTGAAGTCCACGTATCTTGTACAGGCCGTCAAAATCGGTCGCCATGCCAGCTATTTGTTGACCGGATTGAAGAACTAATACACTCGCGAAAGGTATTGGTTCACCCTTTTCGTCTGTAACGATTCCGTAAATCCCTCCAGTTCCTATTTGGGCCAACGCCAATGATGTTATCATCAAGTGGCTGATAATGCCGAGTAATATTTGAATGAGCTTTTTCATGACTTATATTTTTTAGGGTTTGAGATGTGACCGTCCTGAGGAAGGCTTTTGCCGTCCGATGTTCAGGTCAGTTTCGAAAATGTTTTTTGGGGAAGATGAGGTCTTCCCAAGACCGAAGGTTATTTCTTGCTACGCCAACTCGTCAAGGCCAGGAAGCTTGTTGTATCAACAGATACGATGGCACCGGAATGGTTTGCGGGTTCTTTTCCGTGAAATTCAGATGGAGGAACACAGCATTCACAGATACAACCAAAGCCGCATGGTTTGATGCAATAAGGGCGATAGGCTGAACAGATCACAGAACTGAGTTGAACGCCCCAGCGCATTTCAATTGGTGGTATGCTGACCTCGTTTCCATCAATTCGAATATCTCGGATATACTTAGATGAGAACCCGACACTGGAAATCTTTAGGTCGTAAAGCCCTGATTCTACATTGCCCAGAATGAAATTTCCCTCAGCATCGGTGATGATGCCCGCTGAAATTTGCGAATTCTTCATCAACAGGATCGTGCATAATGGAATAGCCTCTTTCGATTCGCTGACCACGGTACCGAAAATGGCTCCAGCATGTACTTGAGCCAGCGTTGTGGAAGTAATCAGCAATTGACCAAGAACTCCCATTAAAATGTGTACTAGATTTTTCATGACTTTGAGTTTTAAGGGTTCATAAATCAGATGCGCGCCATCCATTCTATAAAGTTCCTCAAGTCAATCGCGATAATCAATTCATTGTAAAGCGATAAATTTCAAGTCTACGAGTACGGGTTTTAGTTTGGTTGACACTCATTTTGAACTAAAACAGGAATGCTAATAATCACCAATAAGCTCATATTTAAAACACAGGTGTTAATTACAGGTCCAAACTGGCAATAAGCACCGTTTCCGTGATTGAGATTGCGTGTGTTGATTACGTTTCAAGCAAATAATCTTGTTTCACGGTTCCTGAAAAATCTCTCGATTTTCAAGATTCAATTTGAAATAATTAGTACACTTGTACTATTATTGCAATCAATAATGGTTTTCTTGTACTAATGTCGGTTACTAAGGAGCGAATAATCACAACTGCTGTGGAGCTATTCAATGCGAAAGGCTTTGTAAGTGTGACCATGCGCGACCTTGCGAATGAGCTGGACATGAGTCTCGGAAATCTCACCTATCACTTCAAAAAGAAAGAGGAGTTGATGGAAGCCATTCACGACCGCATCATCGAAGAGCGGAATGTGATGCTCGATTCGGTGCAGATGATCCCTTCCATTGATAACATTCACAGACAGATGGTGCCGTTGCTTCAATTGTATGAACGCTACCGATTTCTACAGCAGGACATTCTGGAAGTGAGTAGAGCCTATCCGCATTTGGCAGAGATCATGCGTGGACAGTTCAAGAACCAGATCAGATATATCAAAGCCATCATCGATTACTCGGTTGGTTCTGGGAACATGAAGTCTGAAGCACGTTTGGGACAATACCAGCAATTGGCTGAAACGGTGTGGATGATCATCACATTCTGGCTAGCGCAACGGGAATTGCGTGATCAAAAAGGAAATCTTTACAACCAAGCACGAAGCGCCATTTGGAATTTGACCATTCCTTTGTTGACCGAAAAAGGCCTCGCCAATTTCAATAAGATTGATTTTAACGAAGAAGTAATAGCGAATTGAAATGCAGACAATTCAATCGAAAATAAACACGAACACACAGGTCTTTAAGGATAACCGAGAAGGCATGCTGAAGCTGCTAGAAAAGCTTGACGGCCATTTGGAAGAAAGCCGCTTTCAAGGACAGGAAAAGCACATCGCCAAGGCACGTTCGGAAGGAAAAATGCTGGCGCGGGAACGCCTTGATCTGGTTTTGGATCAAGACAGTCCATTCTTGGAATTGCTGCCCTTGGCAGGATTAGGCGGAAAAGGTTTCGGAACGGGCGGAACAACCGTTGGCGGCATCGGTATTGTGTGTGGTCGTTTGGTAATGATCGTGTCTAATGTTGGCACAAACAAAAGCGGTTCCATCGATTTTCCGACACTTCAGAAAGCAATGCGACTGAACGAAATCGCTGAGGAAAACGAATTGCCAAGCATCAGTTTGGTGGAAAGTTCGGGAGCCAATCTTCCCGATCAGGCTAAGATATTCAACCTCGGAGGAACCAATTTCCGCGACATTACTAGACGTTCCAAGAAAGGAATTCCGTCCATTTCGGTCGTGTTCGGTAACTCCACCGCTGGTGGCGCTTACATTCCTGGAATGTCTGATTATTCGATTTTCGTGAAGGATCAGGCAAAGGTTTTCCTCGCTGGTCCGCCATTGGTCAAAATGGCCACGAACGAAGTGGTGGATGACGAAACGCTCGGAGGTGCCAAAATGCACTCGACCATTTCGGGCGTTTCCGATTTTCTGGCGGAAGATGAATTGGATGGAATTCGAATTGCACGCGACCTGATCGCGACACTCAAACCCGCAAAAACGCATTTCCAACCCGAAGGATTGGCCGATGAGCCTGTTTACGACAAGGAGGAATTGCTCGGAATTGTGCCGCCAGATGTCAAAATCCCATTCGACATTCGGGATGTGATCGCCCGAACGGTTGATGGTTCAAAATTCACCGAATTCAAGCCAGATTATGGCGAAACGCTCATTTGCGGTTGGGCCAATATTCACGGTTATCCCGTTGGAATTATCGCCAATAATGGCGTGCTTTTCTCGGAAAGCGCTAACAAGGGAACGCACTTCATTCAGCTTTGCAATAAGAACGATGTGCCTTTGCTTTTCTTCCAGAATATCACTGGCTTTATGGTCGGAAAGGACTACGAACAGGGCGGCATCATCAAGCACGGAGCCAAGCTCATCAATGCCGTTTCCAACTCGGAAGTTCCGGCCATTACCATTATGATGGGCGCGAGTTACGGAGCCGGGAATTACGCCATGATGGGCCGCGCCTATCAACCGCGCTTTTTGTTCTCTTATCCGAATGCGCGCATAGCCGTCATGGGACCCGAACAGCTCGCAGGCGTGATGGAGATCATCCAGCGGCAGGCGGTTCAGAAAGCAGGTGGCGAATATGATGAAGTGCAAGGAAAAATGCTTCGCGATCACATGGTCAATGAAGCGGTGAAACAATCGGATGCATGGTACTCTTCCGGGCAGATATGGGATGATGGCGTTATCGATCCGCGTGATACCAGAAACTATTTAGGAATGTGCTTGGCCATCGTGAACAACGCCCCGATCAAAGGCACTGATAGTTATGGGATTTTCAGAATGTAAAGACATGAAACCCGAAATTCTAAATACTCAAATCCGAAACAATAATATGTTTCAACAATCCGCGAATATCCGTGCGACTCGTGTCATCCGCATTCCAATGTCATTCGCATATTACCCTCATTCGCTAATTCGCTAATCGTCAACTGATGAACTCAGTCAACTCCATAAACTCAATACTCATCGCCAACCGAGGCGAAATTGCCTCTCGCATCATTCGCACTTGCAAGAAAATGGGCATCCGAAGTGTGGCCATTTATTCTGATGCCGATAGCGGAACACCCTACACAAGAGAAGCCGATCAGGCCGTCCATATTGGCGGAAATGATCTCGCGACTTCCTACTTGGATCAGGACAAGATCATTGCAACGGCCAAAAAAGTTGGGGCAGATGCCATTCATCCTGGTTTTGGTTTCCTTTCGGAGAATGCTGGTTTTGCCCAAAAAGTGCAAGATGCAGGATTGATTTTCATCGGTCCGCGGCCGGAAGCAATTGACGCGATGGGTTCAAAATCCAAGGCGAAAGACATTATGCGCAAGCACGAAGTGCCAGTCATTCCTGGTTATCAAGGCGAAGACCAATCCTTAGAGCGACTTTCTGCTGAAGCCTTGAAAATCGGTTTCCCTGTTTTGCTGAAAGCTGCAGCTGGTGGTGGTGGAAAAGGCATGCGCATCGTGGAGGCCGAAAAGGAATTGAAAGCTTCCATCGAAGGTGCTAAGCGCGAAGGACTTTCCAGTTTTGGGAACGATGAATTGATCATCGAAAAGTACTTCCCAACCTCACGGCATATTGAGTTCCAGATCTTTGGTGATAAGCACGGAAACGCCATTCACGTTTTGGAACGTGAGTGTTCCATCCAAAGGCGTTATCAGAAGATTATTGAGGAAAGTCCATCGCCAGCTTTGAGCGAAGAACTTCGCAATCAAATGGGCGAAGCAGCAGTTCGTGCGGCCAAGTCCTTGAAGTACGATAACGCTGGAACAGTCGAGTTCATCCTATCCGATAAGAACGAATTCTTCTTCTTGGAAGTGAATACACGCTTGCAAGTGGAGCATCCCGTAACGGAAGAGATCACGGGTCTCGACCTTGTGCAAATGCAGATTGAAGTGGCGGAAGGTCGTCCGCTTTCTGTGACGCAAGAAGACATTCAAGGAAACGGCTACGCCATCGAATGTCGCTTGTATGCAGAAGATGCCGACAATAATTTTATGCCTGCAACAGGAAAAATCCTCAAATGGCAAGTGCCAGAAATTGATGGTTTGCGGATTGAAACAGGTGTGGAAAGCGGCTCGGTCATTTCTACGCATTACGACCCGATGATTGCGAAGCTGATCACGCACGGAAAGGATAGGGCCGAAGGTCAGCGGAAAATGAGTGCGGCTTTGGCTAACCTCAATTGCCTTGGTCTGACCACCAATCAGGATTTTCTGAAAGCCATTTTGGCGAATGCTGATTTCCAAGCTGGGAAGTACGACACGCATTTCTTGCAGAAGCAATTCAGTTATGAGAAGGCGCAATCGCAAGATGCAGTTGAATTGGCGGCACTTGCCGCTTCTGCATTTGATAAAGCGGAACGGGACAGCCAACGAACATTACTTCAGAACTTACCAAGTGGCTGGAGGAACAACTTCTACCAGCCACAACAAGAGACTTTCTTGAATGGCGAAGAAGAGATATTAGTAAAATACCACGACACCAATTATACCACCGTCATTGCGAGTGACGAAGGAGCGAAGCAATCTCCTTCAGATAACTACCAAGTTCACATTCAACAGGTTTCCGAAGACGAAATTCTTCTGGAATTGAACGGCATTCAAGAACGTTTTACGGTTGTGAAAAGTGGAAACGACTATTTCGTGCAGCATGCGCAGAATGGAACGGTTAACCTGACGAGAAAGGAACGTTTCCCGCTGAAGGAAGCCGAGAAAGTAAAAGGCGGTTACATCAGTCCGATGCCTGGAAAGGTGATAAAAGTGCTGGTAGAACCCGGACAAGAGGTGAAAAGTGGAGACGGACTTTTGGTGCTACTTTCCATGAAAATGGAGAATACCATTTGTGCTGATGAAGACGGAACAGTAGAAGACGTTTACGTGAGCGTGGAAGAGGACTTGGAAGCAGGTAAATTGCTGCTTAAAATGAAGGAACAATGAGTAATCTTCGGGTAAGATTGAAGTCCTTTCTTGGAACGCAGAGTTCGCCTACTTCTGTCGATGAAAACGAAAACTATTGGAAACTAGTTGGAAAAACAGGTGAAGTATTGGATAGTGAAGTTGGAGCCGACAAGGTTTTGGTTCAGTTTGACGATAATTTGGATGATTTTGGATTAGAAAATCATAATGCAATAAAGAATAGTCTGATGATTAATAAATCGGATTTACAGTTTTTGACCGATTAGAAAAAGCCAATGTTCAACCAAGAAGACCTCAATAAACTCAACGAATACACTTTCGCGTTTTTGGAAGTGGAGCATACCGATAATGTACTGACGATTACGCTTAATCGTCCAGAGAAGAAGAATGCCTTGCATCCTGTAACGGCCAACGAGTTGGCGTTTGCGCTGACCTACGCCAAGCAGAACAAAGACGTTTGGGCGGTGGTGATCAAGGCCAACGGAGATGTTTTTTGCGCTGGTGCCGATCTGCAAGCATTCATGACGGGTGGTGGAGAGACGAACACAACTGTTCCGAAAGCGGATGGAGAAATTTTGATTGGAGAGCTTTTCAATCAATTGCATAAACCCTGCATTGCGCAAGTGGAAGGTGATGCGTTTGCAGGTGCTTTCTTGCTATTAGCTGGCTGCACGCAGGTGGTTGCCGCATCGAATGTCAAGTTTGGATTGCCAGAAGTGAAACGCGGCCTATTCCCTTTTCAGGTAATGGCTTCGCTGCTACAAGTCATGCCAGAACGGAAGGCGCTGGATTGGTGTATTCAAGGATATACGCTTGACGCTCAAAAAGCAGCGTATTGGGGATTGGTAACCCATATTGCGGAACCCGGAAAAGTGGCTGACACGGTTCAGCGAATGATTGATGTCATTCTTGATAATTCGCCTACGGCCATTCGCATGGGATTGGAAGCGTACCAGCACATCAGAAGTGTCGACACGAAAGCGCAACACAGCTACCTTCAAGGCATGCTGATGAAAACGGTTCAAACGAAGGATGCGCAGGAAGGCATTATGGCTTTCAGGGAGAAACGGGAACCTAAATGGAGTAATGAGTAGTGAGATGTCAGATATGAGATATCAGATATCAGAACGCGTCATTGCGAGGAACGAAGCAATCTCGTTTTTGCTGACAGATTGCCACGCTCCGCAGGCTCCGCTCGCAATGACGTGTGGAATTGTGATGAGGCCCGCGTTAGGGATTGGAGCAAGCTGCCGTGCAGCGCGGAAAGCCCGACCCGCAGGGGAACGCCCAAATGATAAAGCACTAAAAACGAAACGTAAGTTCAACGGAGTTAAATAAAGAAGCACGAAACGGTTTCGAATTTGAGAGTTTAGGATTTCGAATTTGAACCCAAAAACATTAATAACTGAAGAAATAGATATGAGTAAGAAAGTGATTATTTCAGCATCTCTGACGGGCGTTCTCGCCAACAGGAAGCAATGTCCGTACATTCCCTACACACCAGAAGAAATTGCCGAGGAAGGTCGCAGAGCGGTGGAAGCTGGGGCGAGTATTTTACACATCCACGCGCGGAATGACGATGGCACGCCTGCGTACGATGTGGAGACCTATGCGCGTATTATGGAAGAGGTGAAAAAGCGCACGCCAGATGCTATCATCAACTTCAGCACGGGCGCTATTCACATAACACGAGAGGAGCGAATTGCGCACATTGTGGCGCTGAAACCTGACATGGCAGCCCTGAATATGGGGAGTATGAATTATGGTATCTATTCTTCGAAAGCGAAGAAGTTTTACCATGATTTCGTGTTCCAGAATTCGTTTACGGACATTCAATTTTACTTGGAGAAAATGAATGAAGCGGGTACGCGTCCTGAGATGGAAGTGTTTGATAACGGCCACGTGAATAATGCGATGCCGTTTATTGATATGGACATTCTGAAAAAGCCGTACAACTTCAGTTTCGTGATGGGCGTTTTGGGCGGATTGCCGCACAGTACGGCCAATATTCTGCACCAAAGTAGAACGGTTCCTGAAGGTTCTGACTGGCAGGTGATTGGCATCGGTCGTCAGCAGTGGGCAAGTCTGGCCGCTGGAATTACGATCGGTGGGAACATTCGCGCTGGGTTGGAAGACAACTTCTATCTGCCAGAAGGCGAAATGGCGAAGAGCAATGGCGAATTGATCGCTGCAGCTGCACAACTCACCCGAATGATGGGGCGTGAGGTAGCAAGCATTGCTGAGGCGAGAGAGACCTTGGATATTCCTTTGAGGAGTTAGGTATTAGGAGTTAGCGATTAGCGATGAGAACACTGACAATTTTATCTTTTCTCGTTTTACCGTTTTTCTGCTTTTCGCAGAACAACAATCCCAACTATGATGAGGCGTTGGCGAAGGAGTTGAATGCCGATGATTATGGCATGAAGAGCTACATTTTCGCGGTGCTGAAAACGGGCCCTGCCAAGATTGAAGATAAGGCCGTTCTCGACAGTTGTTTTGCAGGTCATTTCTCGAACATGGCAAAGTTGGCGGAAGAGAAGAAGTTAGTGGTTGCTGGTCCGTACGGGAAGAACGACAACGACTACCGCGGGCTGTTCATTTTTGATGTGGCTTCGAAAGAAGAAGCACAAGAATTGATGAAAGGCGATCCGTCCATTTCAATGGGTGTTTTTGAAGTGGAAATGTACGATTGGTATGGTTCGGCAGCATTGCCTGTTTATTTGGAGAATCACGATAAGATTTGGAAGCAAAAGCCATGAGAAAACTGAACCGCGGAGACGCTAAGATGTCGCAAAGAGCGCTGAGAATTATGCTTTGCGAACTCTGCGAAAGAAACTTTGCGCCTTTGCGGTTAGAAAAAATGATATGAGCTATTTCACCGAAGAACATAATCAGTTCCGCCAGTCGCTGCGCGATTTCTTGCAGAAGGAAGTCGTGCCGAATGTGGATGAATGGGAGAAGACTGGAAATCCGCCTCGTGAGATATGGAAGAAATTTGGAGATATGGGCTATTTCGGGCTGCGTTTTCCGGAGAAATATGGCGGACTGAACTTGGATTTCTTCTATGATGTCATTCTGCTGGAGGAGTTGGCGAAAGTTAATTCTGCTGGAACATCTGCTGCACTTGGAGCACATTCGTATCTGTCGTTGGCGCATTTGAACAACGAAGGTTCGGAAGAACAGAAACAACAATATCTGGTTCCTGGAATTGCAGGTGAACTATTCGGTTGTTTGGCCATTTCGGAGCCAGGCGGAGGTTCGGATGTGGCTTCTATGCGGACAACTGCTGTGAAGGATGGTGACGATTGGATCATCAACGGAAGCAAGACATTCATTACGAATGGTGTGCTAAGCGATTACCTCATCATTTCCGCCAAAACGGAACCTGAGTTGAAACAGGCTGGCATCAGCATGTTTGTCGTTGATCGGAACACGAAAGGATTATCGGCTACGAGATTGGATAAACTCGGATGGCGCGCTTCTGATACGGCTGAATTGGCCTTTGATGAAATGCGGGTTCCAGCCAGCGCTTTGCTCGGAGCGGAGAACCAAGGTTTCTACTACATCATGCAGCAGTTTGCGTTGGAGCGATTGATCATGGCAATTGGTGGTGTGGCTGGTTCGGAATATGCACTTCAATATGGTTTGGATTACATGCGAGAGCGCGAAGCTTTCGGAAGACCGTTGACGAAGTTCCAAGAATTACGTCATCGCGTAGCGCAGTTGGCTGCGGAGATTGAGATGCAAAAGCAATTCGTGTATTATCTCTGTGACCGTTTCACCAAAGGAGAATACATCGTGAAAGAAGCGGCCATGGCCAAGCTTTTAGCTACGCAGCTTTCCGATAAAGTGACCTTTGAAGTCGTGCAGTTTTTAGGCGGCTACGGCTATATGGAAGATTACCAAGCCTCAAGAATGTTCCGAGATAGCCGACTTGGACAGATTGGTGGCGGAACGAGTGAAATAATGAAGGAGATCATTGCCAAAATGGCGATTGATGAGGTGAAGTATAGCTAATTAGTTGATTAGGAAATTAGCGGATTAGCGAATGTGTTTTGAAAATGGATTTGATTGGTAAAATAACTTGGATTTCAATGTTCTTAACACCGCTGGTTACGGTTCCGGTTGTTTGGAAATTGACTGACTGGGCCAAGTGGAAAAGGGTAATTGTTGCGTTGCTTCTGGCAGTAGTAACCTCAATTATTCTATATCAAGTTAGTATGGAAATCATATTTAGAGATGGAATGGGACCAGGATGATGAAATAAAGTGATGAGGCCGCCCGCGTTAGGGATTGAAGCAAGCTGCCGTGCAGCGCGGAAAGCCCGACCCGCAGGGGAACGCCCAAATAAAGAATGAACAAGTAGCAAGCTAATTGCTAAAACCTAATACCTAACAGCTTAAAAAATGTTTACAGAAGAACACAAATTATTCAGACAGGGTTTACGGGATTTCCTTGACCGTGAGGTGATGCCGAATATTGACCAATGGGAAGAGGAGCAGCGGATGCCGAAGGATCTTTGGCCGAAGTTCGGTGAGATGGGCTATTTCGGATTGAATTACTCGGAGAAATATGGCGGAATTGATGCCGATTTCATGTATTCGGTCATTTTTATGGAAGAGATTTCGAAGTGCGAGAGTGGAGGATTCATGATCTTGCCTGCGGTGCAGCAATACATGTCGTCTCCGTATATCTACAAGCACGGTTCGGAGTTCTTGAAAGAGAAATATCTGACGAAAGTGATATCAGGCGAGTGGATCGCCTGTATCGGAATTTCGGAGCCTGGAGCCGGTTCTGATGTGGCGAACATTCAGACCAAAGCCATTAAAGATGGCGACCATTATGTGGTGAATGGTTCGAAGACCTTCATTACGAATGGTGTTTATGGCGATTTCGTTGTGGCGGTTGTGAAAACCGATCCTGCCATGGGCGCGGCTGGTGTGAGTTTGCTCATCATCGATCTGAATTCGGAAGGAGTAACGCGCAACAAACTCAAGAAATTGGGTTGGCACGCATCCGATACAGCTGAGCTGCATTTCGATAACGTGAAAGTTCCTGTCGAGAACCTGATCGGAGATGAAGGTCAGGGTTTCTATTACCTGATGGGCGGTTTGCAAACCGAACGTTTGGTTGGAGCAATCGCTGGTTTCGCTTCGTGCGAATGGGCTATTCAGTACACGCTTCAATACATGAGCGAGCGTCAGGCGTTCGGACGGTCCATCAACAAGTTCCAAGTGTTGCGTCACAGAATGGCGCAGTTGATCTCGGAAGTGGAGGCAAGCAAGCAGTTCGTTTACCATTGCTGCCGAATGCATGATGCGGGCGAATACATCGTGAAAGAGTGTTCGATGGCAAAACTATTGACCAGCGAATTGGCCGAAAAAGTGATGACGCAATGCCTCCAGAGCTTTGGTGGCTACGGCTTCATGGAAGAATACAAGATGGCGCGTGCCTATCGCGATTGCCGTGTGGGAACCATCGGTGGAGGTTCGAGCGAGATCATGCGCGAGATTATTGCCAAAATGGTCATAGACGATACTTCGTATCAACGCGCTGGATCAGTATCTTCAGCGCCCACTTCGACAGGCTCAGCGCAAGCAAAGGCAAAGCCAGTTGAGGCTAAAAAGACAGAAACTAATCCTAATACAAACGATAAAAAACCAGTCATGAGTTTTGAAGCAATTGAGAGTGCAATTAAAGAGAAAGCAGCAGCAGCTAAGCCGCTAGGAAACACCTTGAAGTTCAACTTCGGTGAGCAGAATGTAATGTTGAACGGAACGGGAGACAGCAACGTGGTAACCACCAACGATGCTACTGAAGCTCAGTGTACCGTTGATGTTGCAATGGAAGACCTAACAGCCATGCTGAAAGGCGAATTGAACCCAATGAACGCTTTCATGAGCGGAAAGATCAAGGTGAAAGGCGACATGAGCGTGGCCATGAAGCTTGGAACCATTATGGGGTAATTGTTCTAACCGCTGAGACGCGGAGTAAAAGCAAAGGGCGCGAAGATTATTCTTCGCGCCCTTTTGTTTGATTCAGTTTCTATTTAGCCACCACAAACCGCTCTGTCAGAAGTTTGTCTTTCAACTGCACCGAAGCGAAATACACGCCATTACTCAATCCATCTAAGGGAATGGAAAGTCTGCTCAACGGAAGTTGTTTCTGTTCTAGAACAATTCTTCCGCTGCTGTCCAAGATCCTTAGGCTCAGTGGCTCTTCTTTCAGATTCAAAAGATCGAGCGTTATTTGAGATGAAGCTGGGTTTGGGTAGAGGCCGAAATTTGAGATCACAGGTTCTTTTGGTAACTCAGTTGTAATTCGGCTTCCATAAATCGTTTCTACCCCGAACCCACAGCTGATGATACGGTAGTCAACAGAAGCTTCCACTACAACTTCAGGTAATTCAACTCCCCCCTTCATCACTAGGTCAACTGTCTTTTCTTCGTCTTCCGCAATTTCAATATCCATGCTCTCGGCTAGTTCATATCCCACATAAGACACTTTCAATTTGTAGGTCCCAATCTTTTCTAAACAGAACTTATAACGTCCATCAAAATCGCTTACAACTCCTCCAATTTGCTTTTCACCTTCGAACAGCACAACGTTAGCCAGAATCATCGGATCACTGGTCAGTTTATCGGTGATTGTACCACGAATGGTGGTGAAGCCGTCTTGCGCTGAACATGAGGATGAAACCAGCATTAGCCAGAACGAAATGGACAGAATATGAATGGAACTTTTCATGATTTGCTTAACCAATTTAGCAACTATCTATTGTACATCAACTCGATTTGGTCAATTGCGGGAGTTGGCAATTGCCAATTCCCGCAATTTTTTGGACATCGACTTTATCTTGCCACCACAAATCGCTCTGTCAGAAATTTGTCTTTCAACTGCACCGAAGCGAAATACACGCCATCACTCAATCCATCTAACGCAATGGAAAGTCTGCTCAACGGAAGCTGTTTCTGTTCTAGCACAATTCTTCCGCTGCTGTCCAAGATCCTAAGGCTCAGTGGCTCTTCTTTCAGATCATGCAGTTCGAGATTGATGAGCGAACTGGCAGGGTTTGGGAAAATGGAAACAGATGGTTCAACCTCCAGCAGTTTTGGTTTTTCAGCTTCCAGAGAATCCTCCAGAACCATTGTTGTAACCCTACGGCAACAGGAATTACCTCGACCGCAAATGTTTAGAATGTCTCTTCCAGTAACCGTCTTTTTACAGCAACTACCATCTTTTTCAATCAATGGGCAGCAAAAGGCCTCCACAACTATTTCGCTAAGAAGAATGCCTGGCTGCAGCTTAAAATCGGCAGACGATATTTTGCTCGACTTAATATTGATTTGATGCTGCTCGCTAGTATATCCGACAGAAGAAACTTTAAGGTCGTATGTTCCAGGATTTAGGTCAACAATCTTGTAGCCACCATCGAAGTCTGTTGCTGCCCCTGAAATCACCTTTCCATCTTTAAGTACGGCAACATTTGTGAATGGTAGCGGCTCACCTGATTCTTTGTCTCGAATTACTCCAATCAGTTGTCCCTTCAAATCCCGACCAGCGTGAGAAATAAAAAGATCATAGTCACCTTGCGGAATATTCAGCAAATCATATTGTCCCGACAACCGTGACGTTTTGTTTGGGTTGAATTCGCCAGACAATCTCAAAACCACTTTGGCGTTGGGAATGGGAACATCAGTTTCTGAATTTCGAAGCACCCCAGCAATGATGTCAATCCTGCCATCAGAAACGAACGAGTTTGGTTTTACCCGATTTTGCTGAATTCTACCCAAACCTCTGGATGAAATCAGAGGAAATGGTAGCGTAATGTCAGACAAAGACCCAGATACGGAAATGACTTTGGAGAACTCAACAAATGCCACGTAGCCTTCTCCCATTGCCGAGACGTGAAGTTTTCCACCAGATAAGTTTTGAATACAGAATAAGCCATCTTTTCCGGTAGTTAGTTCTACAAGGGTTTCGTAGTCTTGAATCAAGTCTTTGCTGCCATTCAGCGATTCTCCAGCATCAAATTGAAACTGGGTTTTCCCGTATTCAGAACTAGACGCGAACTGTGCCAAGGTGATAGTGGTCATAAACAGTTGATTGATGACGCTTAGTAAAACGAGTAGAGTTTTTTTCATGATTTCTAATTTTTAAAGGGTTAGTAAAACAGATGCGCGCCATCTTTCCCTTAAAGTTCGTCATGTAAAAAACCTTTGTCAATTCATTGTAATGGCATAAGTTTCATGTCTAAGGGCCGCACCTTGAACTGCAGTCCATGGTGGTTTGTACTTGAATGATGTGGATGTAAATTACCAAGGAGGCCATTTGGTAAAACGGCTCAATTATTACAGTTCTAAGCGCTGTAATGAGAACTCTTTTGAGTTCGAAACGATGCTAAAACGTAAACGGTTCTACGACTTTATCGCCTCTTTCTTCACGAACCCCAAAACCTCAGCTTCTTTCAGCGAAGCATCGTTCAGTTTGAATGTGAGCCAGTAGTTGAGGGTTTGTGTGTATTCCTCTTTCTCGGGATTCAATCGGAGGAAATCCAACCAAAGCAGCGCGATGGTCAATTCAGCCAAATAGAAGGCCACATCGCGTGAGTAAGCCACCATGTCTTCGGCAGATTTCACGCTGGAAACAAAGCCAAGGAATGTGTTCAGCTTGGCGGCAACTTTAGCGTGGGAATCTTTCAGCGAAGCTGGATATTCCTGCTTCATCAGCTCTTTGGAATAAATGGCAAAAGCATTCAGTCCGTTCTCTTTTTCTGCAGCGCGAAGCATGTCCAATGAAAGCACGTTGGTCGTTCCTTCCCAAATGCTGAGTACCTGCGCATCGCGCAACATGGATGGAATACCGCTGTCTTCCAAGTAGCCCAGACCACCGAACATTTCCACGTATTCCGAAGCTGATTTGATGGCCTGTTTGGCTGTGTACAATTTGGCAACGGGTGTTAGGAGACGCAATAATGATTGCTCCGTTTCTGAAGCCATGTTGCATTCTTCCTTGCCCAATAAGCGCGTAAGGAAAAGTGCCAATATCAAGTTCGATTGGTAGGTGATCTCCAGCTTCTTCAAGCTCTTTTCGTACAACACATGCTGGCCTATTTTGCTTCCGAATGCTTCGCGCATTTCTGCATAGGCTTTCGGCAACGAATATGCCCTGCGCATGTAGGAAGTGGCACTGATGGTGTTGTAGATCCGCGTGATATTGAACAGCGTGGCAATGGTTTTCACGCCTTTGCCTTTTTCGCCCACCAAACGCGCTTTGGCGCCTGTCAGTTCCAACTGCGCTGTTGGCAATGCTTTGGTGCCGAGTTTGTCTTTCAGTGCTTCCACTTCAATGCCATTTAGCTTTCCGTCTGCTTTTCTAATGGGCAGGTAGAACACTGACAGTGGCGCGCGTTTTCCGTTCTCTGGTTGTTCGGTAGAAGCAAGCGTAAAGGCCATATCAGCCGTAATGGCCGAAGTGAACCATTTGTGTCCCTTCAATTCAAAATGCTCGCCATCTGGGTAGGCGAAGGTCATGGAGCGCGACACATCCGAACCACCGGTTCTTTCTGTCATCCATTGCCCACTCGTTTTGAATCTCTTTGGATCGCGCGATGTCAATCCTTCAAAGGCTTCGCCTTTCAGAAATGCATCTCCGTGCGTTTCTATCAAGCGCGCTGCTCCGTCTGTCATCGCCAACGGACAGGTATAAATAGCCGAAGAAGCGGTGTACATGTACAGTTTCACGAACTGATACAAGCGCGAATATTCCTTTTGCTCGCGTTCGTATCCAATGGCAACCAAGCCATCTTCCGCAGCCACCCGTTCCAGTTGTTTCCAACCGTCCGAGACCTTGATCTCATCTACACGGTTTCCCCAAGCATCAAACTGTGTGAGTGTTGGTTCGTTCACTTCCGCATCGCGCGCCCACACCAGAAAATCACGCCCCACTCTTCCTCCGAAACGCTTAAGGTCGGGTTTGATCTCTGCCAATGTTTGTGCTGGCATATACGTTTCCAGGTAATCGTTCAGGAAGGTGTCGTCATCAAATTCGTTTCCGAGTTGCGGTATCTGCTGAATGAAATCGGAATAGGGCGTGTGCTTCTTCATTGGCTGCGAATTGTGCGACTAAGTTAAGGGTCTAGCGTCATTGCGAAGGAAGAATGACTGAAGCAATCTCTTTTGGATTATCTCGTTCCTCGATGTGTTCCCTTCGGTCGGTTGGTACTAACTTGATGGAGATTGCCACGCTCGTGCCTCGCTCGCAATGACGCGCGTATTTAATGACGTGCTCGAATTATGTCAAGGCATCCTTTCAATTGAAAAGCTATGTTCGGCAATAAATCCTCCGACCTTCCGCTGGTCGGCCACCTCCTTTAAAAGGGGGTGCCGAGGAACGATACGGGGGATTAAAAGAAGAAATGCTATGATTGAATTCCTTACATCCCATTTCGAACTGTTTGTCTGGGCATGGATCGCCTTGGCGTGTGGCGTTTTCGTGCTGCTTCAATTTGTAACCGCGCCATTCGGTCGGCATAGTAAAACGAGCTGGGGACCGATGATCAAGAACAAATTCGGGTGGTTGCTGATGGAAGCACCCTCCTTTCTGCTCATTCTTCTATCGCTGTTGATGGGTTCGAAGGTCAATTCGGTTACGTGGATCATTGGCGGATTGTGGCTGATGCATTACCTCAACCGCAGCTTCATTTTTCCATTTCGGATAAAGAGTGGAAACAAATTGATGCCGATATCGATTGTCTTTTCGGCCATATTCTTCAATCTCTTCAATGCTGGTTTCAATGGATTCTACTTGGCCGAAATGAGTTCGTATACCGAAGCGTGGTTTTCGAGTTGGCAGTTCATGATAGGATTGCCGCTGTTTCTGCTCGGTTTCGGCATCAACCTGTGGGCAGACGAAAAACTGATGAAGCTGCGCAAGCCGGGCGAAACCGCTTACGTCATTCCGCGTGGCGGACTGTTCAATTACATAAGTGCGCCCAATCTTTTTGGCGAGATCATTGAATGGACCGGTTTTGCCATTCTTGCTTGGAACCTGCCTGCGGCTTCCTTCGCCATTTGGACCTTCGCCAACCTCGTTCCGAGAGCCAAGGATCACCATCAGTTCTACCTCGACAATTTCCCCGATTACCCTAAGGACAGGAAGCGGGTGATTCCGTTTGTGTATTGATGAGTTCAAAGTTCAAAGTGTAAGGTTCCAAGTTCAAAGTTTACCCTGAGCCTGTCGAACGGGTGGCGCAACTTTGAACCTTACACTTTGAACTTGGAACTACACCGCTTGTTTCACATCCTATAAGTTTTAGCTCGAAAGCCCAGTTTGAAGCACGTTTCGGACAATAGCCCCAAACAGCTGGGCGTTAAAGCCGCAAGACCATTACCCGAAATCTTCTTGTTCAACTAACTCCTTTGCTATGAAAATCAAGGCGCTTTTCCGTACACCCGAAACGCAGACCACCCCGTCCGCTTTAGGCGGACACCCCTCCTTACGAAGGAGGGGAGCTGGCACCCTGATCCGATGTTTACTCAAAGCTCCAATCCTCCCCCTCGAGAGGGGGAGTACCGCGCAGCGGGGAGGGGGTCAAACGCTGCAAAGGGGCTTGATTCTTCTTGCGCTTTTACTTTCATGCAGCACCTACGCCCAAACCATCAGCGTAGATGCCGATGCTTTGCGCGATTACAACGCGGGCTTGGAGCACGTGCAAAAGAAGAAGTATGCCGCAGCACAACAGCGTTTCAATAAGGCGCTGGAAGATGGCACCAAGCTTTCGAGCATTGAGCGCGAGAATGCCGAATACTACCGCGCGCTCTGCGGACTGGAACTGTTCAATGAGGATGGCGATGTGCTGATGGAGCGCTTCGTGAGTGAGCATCCGGAGCATGCCAAGGTGGAGATGGCCTACTACCATTTGGGGCGCTATGCCTTCAGCAAGAAGAAGTACAGCAAGGTCATCAAGTGGTTCGCGAAGGCCGATGCCTCCAAGCTGTCAAAGGCAGAGCAGGAGGAGTTCCATTTCAAGTTGGGTTACGCGCATTTTCAGGCTAACGACCACAGCAAGGCCTTGCACGAATTTGAGTTGGTGGACGAGGACATTGAGGGGCCGTACTACGCGCCCATTACCTACTACACGGCCTATATCTTGTTCTTAAATGGGGCTTATGACGCAGCCTATGAGCGGTTTTCGCTGCTAGAAGGCGATGCCACTTTTGGGAAGATCGTGCCGCTGTATGTGCTGCAGATCCTACAGGCGCAGGGAAAGGACGAGGAGGTGGTGGCCTACGGGGAGCGGTTGATGGGGAAGGATTTCAACGATTTCAGCAAGGGAAACCTTCACAAGATGATTGGCGATGCCTACTACCAGATGGGCGAATTCTCGATGGCGGTTCCCTATTTGGAAGAGGCATACACGAAGCTGAATTGGGACCGCGAGGAGGTGTATCGTTTGGCTTATGCGAGCTACAAGGCAGGGAAGTTTGAGAAGGCTGCGATGTACTTTGAGCAGTGCAGCAAGGAGAAGGACCCGATGGCGCAAATGGCCTATTACCAGATGGCGGATGCCTACCTGCAATCGGGCGACAGGATGGCGGCACGCAATGCTTTCAAGCTAGCTTCCGACCTCGATTTTGACAAGGAATTGCAGGAAACGGCCATCTTCAATTATGCGAAGCTTTCCTTCGAACTGAGCTACGACCCGAACGGGGAGGCGATTGCGGCTTTCGAGAAATACGTGGACGAACACATGGGCAGCGAACGGGCAGACGAAGCACAGGAACTCATCCTGAAAGTACATCTGAGTACCCAGAATTTTGAAGGTGCCTTGGCTACGCTCGATAAGATCAAGAAGAAGACTTCGGAGCATCGCATGATCTATCAGCAGACTGCGTTGAAACGCGGCATTGAACTGTTCAATGACGGGAATTATGAACGTTCCATTCGCTTTTTTGAGATGGCTTCCGAAACCACAGACGACCGTTTGGCTGCTGCCGAAGCGATGTTCTGGCAAGCGGAGGCGCATGCCAATCTGAGGCAGTTCGATCAGGCTATTGATCTGTACGAGCGTCATGTGGCCGCCCCATCTTCCGACAAGACGAAGGTTTACGACTTGGCACATTACGGGCTCGGATACGCACAGATGGCGAAGAAACGGGAGACGGAGGCGATCAACGCCTTCATCGGATTCCTGAGCTTGGAGCACCACGACAATGCGCGCATCAATGATGCTTACCTGCGCATGGGCGATTGCTACTACGTGCAGAAGAACACGGGCAAGGCCATTGCCTATTACAACAAGGCCATCGACATGCGCGGTGCGGAGGCGGATTATGCGCTCTTCCAAGTGGCGATGTGCCACGGATTTCAGGGTAAATCGAGTTCGAAGATCAGCAAGCTGAAGTCGCTGATTTCGGGTTATCCGAACTCAGAATTTGTGGTCGATGCCAAGTATGAGATAGGGGAGACCTACTTCTTTTCGGGTGATGCAGATGATGCCGTGGCGTGGTTTGACCGCGTGATCAATGAGAATCCGAAGTCGCAGTACGTCAGCCGCAGCATGCTGAACAAGGGACTTATCCTTTACAATAAGAACGATGACGAACACGCCTTGCCGCTTTTCAAGCGCGTGGCCACCGATTTCCCTGGAACATCGGAAGCGACCGAAGCCCTGCAAAAGGTGCAGAAGATCTATGTGGAGAATGGACAGGTGAAGGTGTTCGAGGAGTTTTTGGCCAAGAACAGTTTTCCAGATGCGAGCAAAGGTTCCTTGGATACCTCCTATTTCGAGGCGGCACAGCTCATGTTCCAACGCGGTGAATACATCAATGCCACGCAGGAATTCGGGAAATACTTGGGTAAGTTCCCGAATGGCTATTTCGCCATGGATGCGCATTTCTACAAGGCCGAAGCGGAGCTGCAATTGAAGAAATACCCAGAGGCCTTGAAGGATTTCAATTATGTGTTGGAGTATTCCAAAACGAGCTACACCGAACGGGCACTGGTCTCGGCTGCTCAGATACACATGTACCAGGGCGAGACGAAGGAGGCGCAGGCGAAGTATGCGCTGCTGGAGGAAATTGCGGAGCGTTCAGAGAACAAACTCGAAGCACGCGTTGGACTGATGCACACGCATTTCGAGCTGAAGGAATTCGGTCAGGCGGATGAATACACCAGCAAGGTGTTGAAATCGGATAGGGTGGAGGCCAACACCAAAGGCGAAGCGCGCTTGATCGCTGCGAAATGCGCCCTCGGCATGGGAAATGACGAACTGGCCTTGGACAAATTCCACGAAACGGTGGCCAATTCTCCGAATGCCTTTGGGGCAGAAGCGATGTTCCATATCGCGCAGATCCAGTTCAAGAACGGCAACTACGCCAAGAGCAAGGAAACCGTGTTCGAGATCGTCAACCGCTTTGCGAATTACACGGATTGGGTCGGGAAGTCCTTCCTGCTTCTTGCCGACAATTACATGAAGGAGGACGACCTATTCCAAGCCAAACTCACGCTTCAGAATGTGGTGGAGAACTACTCAGGAGAGATCAAGAAAGAGGCAGAAGCGAAGATGCGGCAGGTAGAGAAGTTTGAGGCATTTAGTAAAGCGGAATAATCAAGAATTGGAAATGAAAACTAGAAATCCCCCGCCTCGTTCCTCGGCACCCCCTTTGAAAGGGGGACTGAACCCCGTCCTCCTTGTAAAGGATGTGGCTGAACCGCGCAAGCGGTGAAGTCGGAGGATTTTGTAATCAACCTAAAACCAACAACCATGAAAACCCTAAAACTGAGTGTGATCTTAATGCTCGCTTCGCTGATTATTCAAGCGCAAGAAGGCGAGAAATTACCAGACAGTCTGAAGTTCACGGTACGGAAAGACTACCGCCCGACCACGCGCGATGCACAGAAATTGAGCGAGCAGCCGGTGTTGGAAAATGAATCAACAGCTGTTCCAGAAATGGACTATGAGGTACTGCCCAAAGAACCGAACCTCGATATGACAATGGAGCCCTTGAAGGCCGTCAATCTTGGGAAGGAGCCGCTACCGAAACTCTACAACGGCTACCTAAAACTCGGTTTCGGGAATTACACCATGCCCTATGCAGAGGCTTCGTTTTCCAGTCTTCGGAACAAGAAATACCAAGCAGGAGGTTTTGCGCGGTACCATGCTTCATTCGCCAAGTTGGACGGAAAACCATTCGGATTTACCGATGCAGGGGTTTCCGCTTTTGGGAAGTACTTCATGAAGATGCACGTGTTGTCGGCAGACATCGAATACGACCTCGATCAGAACTACTTCTATGGCTATGATGCCTCTGAATTTCAGTTTCCGAAGAAGGATATTCAGCAACTTTTCCATCATGTGAAAGGAACGGTGGCCTTGCGAACCCAGCAGGGTAAACAGCCCAAGATCTTCGATTTCGCGGAGGTTTCTTACAGCCACACGCTCGACCGTTTTCAAAGTCAGGAAGGAAGGGCCAATCTGAACGGTGGCGTGGTCATTCCGATCAAGAAAAGTCAGGTGAACGTGCGCTCTGGTTTGGATGTGTACCACAATCAATCGCCTATTGGCATTGACGATAATGTGATCTTCGGTCTGGAAAGCAAGTTCATGCATAAGCGCGAACGCTGGGGAGTTGACGCTGGTTTCGGGCTTTTTGTGGACGGTAGAAATACCAAGGTCACACCCATTCTAGCACCCATCCTCAACTTCCATTATTTCCTAGCTCAGGACATGGTTCGGTTCTATGTGAACGCATCGGGTGAGGTAGAGCGCAACGGTTTGCGCAGCATTTCAGAGATCAATCCCTACGCCCAGACCAACATTCTTCGTCAGAATAGCTACGAACGCCTGAACGTGGTCGGTGGATTCAAGGGAAACATCTTCAAAATTCTCGGTTTTGATGTGAATGTGGCCGAGATCATCACGCAGAACCAACTCTTCTTCGTCAATGATACTTCGGATGGAACGGGCATGCGCTTCTTGCCCGAATATCACGACACACGGATCACGCGCTTCCGAGGTTCGCTCAGTTACAGCATGAGCGAGAAGTTGTTCGTGCAAGCTACTGCTCAATATCGCTTGTTCCATTTCGAGAACGACAGCATCAAGGCGTGGCACGAGGCTCCGTTCACCTTCAATTTCGCTGGGAACTACAACGTGAACGATAAGTTCATTTTCAAGGCTTCCATCACCGCTGCTGGAACTCGCTTAGCAAAAGGTTATGCAACAGACAGCCTCGGCACACATGTTGAACCCATCAAAATGGGCGGTTATGCTGATGTGAGCATCGGGGCTGAATACCGTTACAAGCAGTGGATCGGGGCTTTCGTGGACCTGAGAAACATTGCTGCCATGCGCTACGAGATATGGAATCAATACACGGTGCAGCGTTTCAGCTTCATTGCCGGAGTTCACTTCACGTTTTGAGTAAGGGCGTATGGCCATACGCCCCTACAAAATGAAAAAGGGCGTCACGACTAAGTCGGACGCCCTCTCTCATACACCAAAAGCTACTTATCCAGCAACTTTCAATTCGATTTGAAGTTCGATGTCGTTCGAAAGAACCGCATCTTTCATTGGACTATCCCAAGCCACGTCATATTTCTTACGGTCAAATACCAAGGTACCAGTAACGGTTCCGTCTGCAACAACCACATTGGTTACGGTTTCTGCGTTCGTTTTGCCACGAAGCGTCAGGTTTCCGTTCACAGAACCATCTTCATTAGTTCCAGTCACTTCAAAAGTAGCAGTTGGATTTTCTTCAATTGCGAAGAAATCACCTGAAGAAAGATGGCCTACCAGCATTTCTCTCGTTCCTTGTGCGCTTCCAGGTGCAGCATAATTATCATCCAATGGCGTGATGCTGCTCATGTCAACTACGAAGCTTCCGGCAGTTACTTTATCGCCTTCCAAGGTTAAAGATCCTTCTTGAAGATTGATGGTTCCATTATGCGCTTTGATGCCGATCATTTTTCCCACCCAATTCACTGTACTGGTCGCGGGGTCAATCGTTTTGGTGACGGATTCTACAGTTGTTACTGGTGCTGTCTCAGCAACTGGTTCTTGTGTTCCTCCACAGCTGGCAAGAAAAAGACTTGTTGATGCGGCAATTGTCAATAGTAAATGTGTTTTTTTCATAATAATTGTTGATTGATTTGGTTACAAATGTACTTATTGATGTTTAAACATTGAAGGTCAATAAAGGTTCAATCGCAATTGAAAAAAAATCTGATACTGATGAATCTTATGCGTTCAACAGACAACTGTCATGTTTGTAGAACGGTTCATGTGTCATCTTGCAGCGTAATTGCTGCTACATGAGAAGGATCGGATTGTTGTTTATCATTGGTTTCCTGAACGCAGGATTTATTGTGGCTCAGACAGTGCCGGAACTGAAGCAGTTGGCATACAAGGGGAATGAACGCGCTCAATACAATTTGGGCTTAGCCTTTTACAACGGAGTTGGATTGGAACAGAACACAGATAGCGCCATCTACTGGTTTTCGAAGTCGGCAGAAGCAGGTGTTGCATTTGCCCAATACAATCTTGGTTTGCTCTATCAGCAGGGATTAGGTATCCCACGCAACCAGTCGGAGGCAGAAAAATGGTATCTGATGGCAGCACACCAAGATGTTTCGGATGCACAGTTTGCACTCGGGATGATGTATTACGGCAGCGATTGTGAAGGAGCGAGTTGCGGTAATTCGGTCATGTGGTTCTCGCTAGCGGCCTTGCAAAACCATCATGATGCGCAGAACATGTTAGGCAACATGTTTATGGCTGGCGAAGGTGTTACCGTAAATTACCAAGAAGCGTTGAAATGGTACCGAATGGCTGCCAAAGCAGGCCATCCAGAAGCGGAGTTCAATCTTGGTTGGATGTATTATTACGCTCGTGGGGTGACAAAAAACAACAGCCTTGCCGTTATGTGGATGCAGCGTGCTGCGGAACACGGAAATCTGAAAGCGAAAGAATTCATCCAGGTCAATCGACTGGAACGTTTTCTGTGATCATTGAATGGCACCTAGCGCCACCTTTGCTTCTGGATCAATGGAAACATCACTGACCCAATCCTGTGTTTCTACCTGTGGCGGAAGTTGGACTGGATTTCCTAAGTAATCCAAGCGTTTTCCTGGGTAAATACACGATTTCCACAAATAAAGGAACAGCGATTTTTGATCGAGATTCGGATGAACGTATGGCCTCACCAAACGCTCGTGATATTCAGGATATAAGCTCCAATGTACACCCATGTACATGTGATGAATGCCGTGAAATCCGTTGTTGAACGCCATCCAATTGAAGAGCTTTCCTGTAAATGAACGTGAGTGATTGTATGGATGCGTTTCATCGCAACCATCGTGTTGCCAGTAGTTGGTGCCAAAAATGCCCCAAAGCGAATACATGTTGGGGATGAAAATCAAGAATAACATCCGTTGCCAATCAACGATAAGCGCCACTACTTTAATTGTCCCAACCAAGATTGCCTCTTTCTTGTATTGTGACGACCAACCCGGTTTCACATCCTTCATTCGCTGAACGAATGCCTTCTCAGATTTCATGATGTCTCTAGCAAGAAGGAAGAAGAACAACAGTTGGTTCAGGAAATTCCATTTGAAGCGCGCACGTGTTGTGCGAGCAGCATCTTTTGGTGTTTGAAGATGCTGATGATGACTCAAGTTATGCCCAGGAACGTAACCACTTACAGGATTTCCTTTCACTGCCGATAGCAGGAATTGAAAAGCTTTATTCCAAGCCATGCTTCGGAAAATGGGCACATGAATGGTGTTGTGTATGATGGTGGCAATGAAGAATTGCCAGTTGCAATGCACCAATACGAGAATTAATTTGCCAAACCATCCGAATTGAGCCCACAGATACCAACTTACGGGATAGAAGACGCCATAAGCCACCACCGTGCCTATCGTTCGGTAATCTTCTTTGTAGCGAATGAGACTTGCTTGGCTCATAGCACAAAAATAGAATTCCATTAGACATTTCGAACGGATGGTTAAGCCACGCTAAACTCTAAAATGTTATGACCTGTTCTTCGCTTAATGAAGTCATTTAGAGGAAAAGAATGGTAGCTAATTACATCTGCTGATTCAGATGATTATTAGTCTTGGCAGAACAGCGATGATGTTCTAAAGCACGGTTAAAGGTTTGCAAAAATGCTATCTAACGTTGAAATATCTGAGTGAAGAAAGTAATCAACCTCTTCCTTTATTTCTTTTGATGCAGGGCCATAAATGTCCTTGATGAATAGAACGCAGTTCTTAAAATCTTCAGGCTGCTTAAAGTCAAGTTTATGATTGTTGTGAAACCTGGCTATTTCCACGTAGGTCGAGGCAAATTCATCGTCAAGATAATCAGATAAAGTCCTAGGGCATAGCAGAATGTATTTATTTTCTTTACTATTACTTCGTATAAATCGATGAGGGTAGTCCATGTCATAAATGGAGTGTTGACCCGACAACGAAGTATTGTCTTGCAGATATTGTGCGTCCTGAATGCGTTGTGTAATTTGGAATAGGTCGGTTCTAGATTTTCTCGCCAGATAAATCATAGTTCTGAGGTCAATCAAATCTCCTTTCAAATCGATGTAGAACGAATTGAACATTGGATCTGTTAAGTATAGGTTGTGATAATTTTTATTTTTAACCAGAATTAAAGAAATGTAGTGACCGATTTTAGAGGAGGGAATTCCTATTGAAAAGCCATGAGGAACAACGCTTTCTGACATGAACTCTCGGATTAGCGAAGCGTTGAAATTCGAACTACCTCCACAATAAACCGTGAGGCTGTCTTTTGAAAAAAGTTGATACCACTTTTCAGCTGACCATTTCGGATGTTTGCCTGATGGATCGACATTGTGTAGAGCAACATCTGATGAACCATTTAATGCATCGCGGTATGCGAATCCTGTAAGACAAAATAGGCTATCTTTCAATGAATTACATCTCGTCAGACTGTCTAATATTTCTTGCTTTTTCGATTCCCAACTTCGCAACTGCTTTTGTTCCTGCGGACGTTCACAAGAAATGAGTATCAGTATAGTTACGAATGGTATGAGAACATATGAAGTCAAAGTTGATTCCTGGCGAAGATTGATCATAAAATATACCGTTGTTTTTCAGGTAATGGAATTCGTGATAAGAAAGTTACTTTCCGATACAGAAATTTGGGCATACTGATTTCCAGCTAATTACGGTTCTAAGGTACAAATAGGGTACAGAATCCATACGTGATTTGAGCACAAATTTAACTATCGCTGCTCGCTTTTTGAGAGCAAAATATTTTGGCATCTAAAATACAGACTGACAATTGTGATCCTCTCAGAATTGTAACTGGCTATAGCAGCCCCAACGGGACAAATGTCGAGCCTTTTCAAGGATTTTGAATTGTCAGTAATTGGTTCAGAAATGTAATTGGTTCCACTCCGGTTGGCTCCACCCAACCGGACACTTCCAATTTTTCAGGGAGTGTCCGGTTTTTTGTTTCGCTGAAACCCGCGTCAATACTGAGACACAGCGCGAGGGCCTCGTTGATTTTAGTGGTTCGACATTTATTTCCGTCAAATTCGATCATTTCAGGAAATATCGAACCAAGCAGTTTAACCTTGGCCAATGAATCTGCATTTCCATAGAAATCTCCAAGACCAGAGATTACGCTTACAGCCTTCTTTAATAAGGCGGATTTTTCAGCACTGTCACCCTGCGAAGAAGAAAGCTCTTCGAGTGCATTGCGCATCAGTTCGGAGAACCTGTTTTTCATTTCCGTAAAGTCGTTTGAAGTGATTACACCGTCAGCCAAATTATCCTGCAATCGTTCAATACGCTCATTTTGCTTAGCGATGGTTGCTTTCAATTGTACAGCTTTGGATTTGCGCTCCAGTTCATTTCCGTTAAGTAATCGCTTAACAAGTTCCTGATGAAGCACCGCATTCGGTTTGGAAAATGTCATGCCGTTCAGCACCTCCTTTACCGTGTCATTTGCGCGCTCAGCCCTGTAACGCTCGGTACCGCAGTGATTGCAATGATAGTACGCATGACGATTACCATTTCGGGAGCGTGAACGGCTTCCGGTTAATTTTCCTTTGCAGCTGGAACAGCGTAGAATTCCTCGCAAGGGCAATACTTCATCGCGTACCGCAACCGCGATGCGCTTTTTCGGAGCGTGACCTTTTAAAACTTGCTGCACCTTGAAGAACAGCTGTTCACTTACGATTCCTTCGTGCATACCTTCTATCAACTGATAAGGCTCATCCTCCAAGGCTGGAACCTCGATCTTCCCCATGTACATGGGGTTCTTGAGCATTTCTGAGAACCTACTTTTCTTGATAGGAACACCGTTGGTATTTAGGTATTCCCGAGCAATGGGTTGCGTGATCCCTTTGGAGACCATTTCGAAGGCCGTACGGATATGTGGAGCATGCTGGTTAGGTACGATAATAGGTCGATTGTTCTCATCACGGGTGTTACGATAACCGTACGGAGCCATGCGGCACCATCGACCCGCTTTTAGAGCCGCGCGGATACCACCTCGAATTTTGATGGATCTTCTGTCATTGTCAATCTCCGGGATGACCAAAAACATGGCTAAAATTGCCTTGTTCTCAGGTATGGTAGGGTCAATTGGCTGTTCAATGGCATGTGGAATAATTCCGAGCCTTTTTAAACGATCAATCATCGTATAGGCATCCAAGATGTTTCGGGAGAACCGGTCCCAAGTTGTAAATAGAAGGACGTCAATTGCGCCCTTACTTTTCTTGACGTGATTAAGAAAAGTGTTGAAGGCTGGTCGTTCAAAATTCTTTGCCGAATGATCCTCTTTAAACGTGTAAACGATTTCTATATCGTTGCGAAGGCAGTAGTTCTCAAGTGCTTCAGATTGCACACCGAGGCTGAATCCTTTTGCTTGTTCGTCACTGGATACCCGCGACATCAATGCTGCTCGCTTTCTCATATTCTTGTCGTTTAAGTTCGTTTACAATGATGGTTGCCAATTCCAGATGGAATTCCAGCACCATTTTCAATTCTTCATCTGTGTATTTCTTCCCTTTCGGATCAATTAACTTTCTACATTCTTTTAAGGTTAGCATTATCGATTACGATGCATCTTGCTCTGTTTTTCCAGTAGCCAGATACGTGTATCAATAGGTCTGATGTGTTCAGTACCGTCATTTAAGTTTTACTTTTCGTGTATTCTCACAGTAGACCACCTTTCCGTGTTGGGTCTTGACGGTAATGTCTTGATATCCTTTTTTCAAAATCATTTCGAGAAGGCGAGTTTCCCGTTCAACCTTTTGCATTTTTTTGATTTCCATAAGATCCATCTCATGATTCTGGTCAAATCGGATTATCACCGAACTCAATTCATCCTCGCGAAGTGCCTGAAGTACATTGGCTTCTGTATCCGAAACAAGCATTAGTTTACTGTGGAGTATCTCCATCTCGGATAGCGTAAGTACCTCGGCTAAAACCTCCGTAAGACTGATGCTTACATAAGAGCTTGTAAAGACCCGTTCTGTTTCCTCTTTACCGTATAAACCGTCTACAAGCATAAGTGGATTGAAAATGATTCCCTTCCCAGAATGATCCATCAGAAAGGAGATGGGGGTCTGCAAGGTCAGTGAGAACATGACTAAGGTTTCAAATCGATTACCGCTTCTTACACCCGCTGGCATCTGCGCCAGAAGCTGCTCTTTAATTCCAGGCTGCGCCAAGTATTCGCGGATTCTCTCAGGGTTCTTGCCGTCCTCCAATTTAAGTATGGCTTGAAAGAGAAATTCTAGATTCATTACGTCCTCCAATTCCTCTGAACTACCGCCTAACATATCATCTCGGAGCGATTTTATTGCCTTTAAGGGAAAATTGAAGGCTCGCATTTTCTCTATCAATTTGATCCAAGCAAACTCAGTAATGGAAAACCAATGCATCTTATTTGCGATATGTTCAGACATCAGAAGGTCATTCCGCTTCCAATCCGCCATAATCTTTGGATGAATACCAGTATCAGTTGCCCGATATGGCTTCTCACTTAGTCGCATCAAAATCTCACCAATGTTCGCGTCCGAGTCTTTTAACCGCTCCGTGATAGATTTCCAAGTGTAAATATCGATGTCGCTCCTGTTCTTCATCTAGTTGTGTTATTACTTTAAGGTAAAATTATTAAATTTGTTTAAAATTACACCCAAAATGAAAACCAACTTATCACATTGGCGACCTGCCCAAAGAGGATTCTCAAAAATCTGCCCAGTAGACGGAGCAGAGTTCATTGGTAGAAAGAACAAGGTTTTTTGCTCAATCGCCTGTAAAAACCGACACCACAATGATGCGAACGCGGAACTAAGGGCTCACGAAAGAGAGCTCAGCAGCATCCTCATTAAAAATGAACGAGTTCTGCGTGAACTGATGCGAGACCACGCAACCGAAGGGGCCAAACAAGTAACTAGCGAAATGCTGGATCTTATTGGCTTCGATCAGAAAGGACCATTCATAGCAATACAGTCAGGCGATGGTACTAGGTGGTTTCAAGTAGGGGCGTTCGTTTATCGCTATCTCCCTGATAAACAAACCTACCTAGTTCAAAGATTAAACTAACCCCCAGATCACAAACCAAAATGGAATACACCATCATTACCCCAATGGAAATGACAATAGCCGCAGCAGCTGCGGCCACCGCAACCACCGCAACCACCGCGCGGAGCGGCTCTGGTTTCCTATGGTTACTTGTGGCCGTACTTATCATAGCAATTATCGTCTGTGCGGTGATGGCGACACATGAATATGACAAGAGCCAATTCGCGAAGAATCAGGATTCACCAGACGCAGCCTGACCATGCGTTCACCGTAGGATTTATGGTCAGCCACCACGAACCATCTTTTGGTGATTTGTTCTCACGGGTGTGGTCGTATCAGTTTAAAATCGTTTTATAAACCTTTTCAAGCGAATTAAATTGATTCAACAACTTTTCTTGAATTGAAGCTAATTTACGGTATGCTATTGCCGCAAGCAATCTGCATTGTTAAATTCACCTCCGAAACCTATTTCCCGGACCGTGACCAACCCCAACCAAAATCCAGAGCAGCTTGCGCGCGACCGCATCGATGAAATGCTGCGGTGCGCTGGGTGGGTTGTGCAGTCCAAAAAGCAGGTGAATCTTGCAGCTGGTCTGGGCGTGGTGGTTCGTGAATATCAGACGGATGTCGGCCCTGTTGATTATGCCCTTTTCGTAGACCGTAAAGCAGTTGGTGTAATCGAAGCAAAGAAAGAAGATGAAGGCCATAGAATGACCACAGTTGAGGAGCAATCGACTGGATATGCTAAGGCGAAATTGAAATACCTGAATAACGAGCCGCTACCCTTTGTGTACGAAAGTACGGGAGTGCTCACGCGGTTTACTGACTACCGTGACCCGAAGCCGAGAGCCCGAAGAGTTTTCAGTTTCCATAGGCCCGAAACCATGGCCGAATGGCTCCGGCAGGAAAAGACACTTCGTGGGCGTCTGTTGGACATGCCAGCTCTGGACACCACGGGGCTGCGCCCTGCTCAAATAGATGCGATTACCAATCTCGAAAAGTCGTTTAAGGACAATCGTCCGAAGGCGCTGATTCAGATGGCAACCGGAGCAGGAAAGACCTTCACAGCATCCACGTTCGTCTATCGCTTGCTGAAACATGCCAACGCCAAGCGTGTGTTGTTCCTGGTGGATACACGCAACTTAGGTGAACAGGCCGAACAGGAGTTCATGAAGTACCAGCCTACGGACGATAACCGCAAGTTCACGGAACTCTATAATGTGCAGCGATTGAGTTCAAGCTACATCGCTTCGGATAGTCAGGTCTGCATCAGTACTATTCAACGTCTCTATTCCATTCTGCAAGGAGAGGAATTGGATGAAAGTGCGGAGAATGAGAATCCGAATGAGAGCTCGTGGATGCAGCAGCAAGTGGACGATAAGCAGCCCGCCCCAGTGGCGTACAATGAGAAAGTGCCGATTGAGCAATTCGATTTCATCATCATTGATGAATGCCACCGCAGCATTTACAATCTTTGGAAACAAGTGTTGGATTATTTCGATGCTTCGCTCATCGGCCTGACGGCTACTCCAGACAAACGCACCTTCGGTTTCTTCAACGAGAATGTGGTGAGCGAATACACCTATGAGCAGTCGGTTACGGATGGCGTGAATGTGCCTTTCGATACCTACATCATCGAAACAGATATTTCGCAGAATGGAGCGGTGGTGCAAGCTGGTTGGTATGTGGATAGACGCGATAAGCTTTCGCGTAGCAAACGCTGGCAGCGGGAAGATGAGGACACGGCTTACAAGAAGAACGACCTCGACAAGGTTGTTGTCAACGTGAGTCAGATCCGAAACATCATCAAGGAATACCGAAGAGCGCTGATGCAGGAAATCTATCCCGAACGGATTGACAGCAACGGAGAATATGAAGTGCCGAAGACGCTGATTTTCGCGAAGACGGACAGCCATGCGGATGACATCATCAAAATCGTGCGGGAAGAATTCAACGAAGGCAACGACTTCTGCAAGAAGGTGACCTACAAGGCAGATGAAGACCCGAAATCCGTACTGAACCGCTTCCGTACGACTTACTATCCGCGCATTGTGGTTACGGTGGATATGATTGCCACGGGCACGGATGTGAAACCGCTGGAAGTGTTGCTTTTTATGCGGGACGTAAAGAGCCTTGGCTACTTCGAACAGATGAAGGGACGCGGCACACGGTCTATCCATGCGGACGACCTGCAACGCGTGTCCGAATCGGCTGCGGCCAAAACCCATTTTGTGATTGTGGATGCGGTTGGTGCCACTAAAAGCAAGAAGACCGACAGTCGCCCGTTGGAGCGCAAACGCACGGTGCCTATGAAAGACCTTCTTGGTGCCGTCACCATGGGTGTGGTAGAAGAAGACCTCTTCCTATCCTTGGCCAATAGGCTTATCCGTTTGGATAGACAGCTGACCGAAAAAGAGCAGGTTAAATTGGTGGAAGTTTCTGGTGGAAAGAACCTGAAGCAGGTGACCAAGGAACTATTGAATGCCTTTGATCCCGATGCCATTGAAACACGGAAACAAGAACTGGTGCAGAAAGGTGAAACAGCAACTTACGATGAGGCGCAGCAACAACTGGCCCGCGAAGCGGCATCTTCCTTCAATGGGATTTTGAACGAGTATATCGAGAAGGTGCGCATCCAGCACGAACAGATTATTGACCACGTTAATATCGACACGGTTACGCGTAGCGAATGGGACAAAAGTGCCACCGAACGGGCGCAAGGACTAGTAAAGGGTTTTGAAGAATATTTGGCCGCCCACAAGGACGAAATCCAGGCGCTCAGCATTTTCTACGACCAGCCTTACCAGCGTAGAACAATTACCTACAAGATGATACGCGAGGTGTTTGAACTCCTACAGACCGACCGACCGCTGTTGGCGCCCTTCCATGTGTGGGATGCCTACGTGCAACTGGAAGAGGTGAAAAGCAAACGGCCGGAGAATGAACTTACCGCATTGGTTTCACTCATCCGCAGAGTGTGCGGCATTGATGGCAAGTTGAAAGGCTTTGACAGCACCATTGATGAGAACTTCCGCAACTGGATATTCAAACAGAATGCGGGGCAGCACAATCGCTTCTCAGAAGAACAGATGGATTGGCTACGGATGCTGAAAGACCATGTGGTAAACAGCTTTCATATAGATGTGGAAGATCTCGACTACACGCCCTTTGATGCCAAGGGCGGCCGTGGCCGCATGTGGCAATTGTTTGGCGAGGATATGAACGGCATTATTGAAGAATTGAACGAAGTTTTGGTGGCGTAAATAGATTACGATGTAATTCAGGAACTATGGGAAAGGAATTAAAAGTATCGCAGCAAACCCTGATGGAACATTCTGGGGTAAAGTTGCAGGTACTGCAACATTACATGGGAGCCTACTTAAGCATATTGTCTAACGCGTCTTTCATTACTGATATAAGATTGTATGATTTCTTCAGCGGTCCAGGTATCTATGAAGATGGAGGAAACGGAAGTCCAGTAATCTTTTTGAATGAGATTAACCAAGCAATTGAACGCGTAGTCAATAATCGAAGAGGAGACACTACGTTTCATTGCGTTTTTAACGACCTGAACAGTGAAAAAGTTGACGCGCTTAGAGACAATATCGAAACGAAAAGATTGAGTACTCACGATTCAGTTACCATTCAATATTCTTCTGAAGACTACAGAGATTTGGTTGAAAAAGTAGCTCTTGAATTTTCCGACCTACGTTCGTCTCGCGGATTTGCATTCATAGACCCTTACGGGTATAAGGAGATTAGATTAAAGGATATTCAGTCTTTACTAAAAGGTGGCAAAAGCGAAGTTTTGCTGTTCCTTCCTACTCAGTTCATGTATCGATTCGCTAAAAACGAAACCCCAGAGAGCTTGAAATCTTTCTTGTCGGAAGTCCTTGACATTGATTCTTTAGATAGCAGTTCTACTGGAATGGACTTTATCAATGCCGTAAAGGATGGATTTCGTAGCAAACTTGGAAGTGACCATTATGTAGATAGCTTCGTGATTTCCAGAGAAAAAAATCAGTTTTTCTGTCTGTTCTTCTTTACGAGTAATATGCTTGGCTTTGAAAAAATGCTGGATGCGAAGTGGAAAGTAGACAAGGAAGAAGGACGTGGGTGGCAGTTTAATGGCGGTTTCAACCTATTTAGTGTTGCAGAAAACTCGGCAAATACCTCTAGGCTGACTGATCTTTTGGAGACATTCTTATCGGAAAGACAAAGGAGCAATGCGGAGCTTTATGAGTTTACCTTACGTAATGGCTATTTGCCAAAACATGCAGCGGATATTCTTAAGGATATGCAAATATCAGGTAAGGTTAAGTCAGAACAACTTGATGGTCGCCCAGCACGTAAGGGGGCCTTCTATTTGAATTATCAAGATTGGGACAAGAACCCGTCCAAAATAATCGTCCAGAAAAACTAAACGTTATGGCACAATCAAGCATAGAATGGACTGAGATGACTTGGAACCCGACTACGGGTTGCGATAAAGTCTCACAGGGCTGCAAATTCTGCTATGCAGAAGTAATGAGTAAGCGATTGCAAGCCATGGGAGTTGAGAAATACAAAGACAACTTCAAAGTGCGTATTCATGAAAAGGAACTGGAAACGCCTTACACGTGGAAGAAATCGAAGGTCGTATTCGTTAATTCCATGAGTGATTTGTTTCACAAAGACGTGCCTATTGAATTCATTCAGCGAGTGTTTAAGGTGATGAAAGAGAACCCACAACACGTCTTTCAGGTGCTCACTAAACGTGCAGACCTTTTACGCTATTACGATAGCGAAGGCTGGTTAGATTGGAGTCATAACATCTGGATGGGTGTTTCGGTGGAAAACAGCAAAGTGACTGACAGGATTGACCTTCTAAGACAAACCAAAGCCAGAACCAAGTTCCTCTCGTGCGAACCGCTTATTGGGGCATTGCCCAACATGAATCTTCAAGGCATTGATTGGGTCATTGTAGGTGGCGAAAGCGGAAGAAAACCGCGCCCGATGAAAGAAGAATGGGTGTTAGATATAAAGGACCAGTGCAAATCTGCTAACGTGGCATTCTTCTTCAAGCAATGGGGAGGAACGAATAAGAAAGCCAACGGTAGAGAATTGGAGGGACGACACTGGGATGAAATGCCAGCCATCAACGAGTATTTAGGCACAGACAATCGTCTGCTCTGAAGCTTTCATTTTCACGTGTCTACTTTAGCGTCCAAATGACCCAAGAGGAACTACAACAGCTGATTGCACAAGGTGAAGGATACTTCACCGAGTTCAAGCGTAGGTTGAATTCTGATTTCAAAAAAGAGATCGTGTCGTTTGCCAATGCCAGTGGCGGCAAGGTTTTGCTTGGGGTTAATGATGACGGTACGATTCCGGGAATAAATGCAGATAACGACCTGCGTTCTCAGATACAAACCGCTGCGCAGAGTTGCGATCCACCCGTAAGAATTGACCTTGAGTTGAATGGAAATGTGCTGATCGTGCATGTTCCAGAAGGAGATCGAAAGCCTTACAGAACCACCGAAGGTTTTTATCTACGTGTTGGGCCGAATGCACAGAAAATGACCACGGAGCAGATTCGTGATTTCATGGAATCGGAAGGGCGCATCAGGTTTGATGAGGTAGTTAGAAAGGACGTGGATTACCGAAGCACCGTTTCCGAACGGTTGATTGATCGTTTTCTGGCCATGTCGGGCATTAAGAACGCTTTTCAAAACCGTGAGCACATTCTTCATAGTCTTGGGGTAGTCAAGTCCATTGACAACAAGACCTATTTCAATAATGCGGGTATTCTCTTTTTTACCGAGCGTCCCGGCTTCATACATCCGCAGGCAACAATCACCTGCGTGTCGTTTGCTGGATCGGAAAAGGTGGATATTCTTGACCGAAAGGATTTTGATCAGGATCTGATAACGTCCGTTGAATCTGCCATGGCATTCATGAAACGGCATTTGAATGTGGCTGCCGAGATCAAAGGATTGCAACGGACAGATAAGTTGGAATTGCCCGAAGTGGCATTGCGCGAAGCATTGGTAAATGCCGTAGCGCATCGCAGTTACTTAGAGGCAGGAGCACGCGTGATGGTGGAGGTTTTTGCGGACAAGGTGGTTATTTCGAGCCCAGGCGGATTACCCAAGGGACTGCAATGGAAAGACTTTGGCAAGTATAGCATGGCGCGCAATCCGCTGCTGGCCGACCTGTTTCTCCGTGTCAAACTCATTGAGCGCTTGGGCACGGGCGTCAACCGTATTAAAGCGGCACTAAAGACAGCCGAATTGCCCGAAGCCGACTTTCATGCCGATGGTTTCTTTGCCGTTACCATGCTCCGAACAAATGGTGGTGCAATAGGTGGTACAATAGGTGGTACAATAGGTGGTACAATAGGTGGTACAATGGGTGGTCAATTAGGTGGTCCAATGGGTGGTCCAATCCAAACACCCGAACTTACAGAGGCTCAAAGAAATGTGCTGAATATGTTGGCAGAAGCACCACAACGCTCACTGCGGAACACTGCAAAAGAACTAGGTATCAACTTATCTGCGCTTGTAAAACACATTGATGCATTGAAAGAAAAAGGCGCCATAGAACGCGTTGGCGGCACACGCGGCCATTGGAAAGTGAAGCAATGAGAGAAGATTGGGTTGAGGTTGAAATCAAAGATGTTGGAACCGTTATAGCAGGTGGAACACCGAAAACGGCTATACCTGAATACTGGGGAGATGATTTTAGTTGGATTAGCCCATCCGATTTGACGGGTTATACAAACACCTATATATCGAAAGGGAAAAAGAGCATATCCAAGCTTGGACTTGCAAAATCCTCGGCAAGACTTATACCCAAGGGCTCTGTTTTGTTTTCTTGCAGGGCTCCTATCGGATATGTGGCCATAGCCCATAATGAGTTGACCACAAACCAAGGATTTAAAAGTCTAGCTCCCAGAGAAGTGGTTATAAGCGAATTCGTTTACCACTATTTTAAATCAATCAAATGGTTAGCTGAAAAAAATGCTGGAGGGACTACGTTTAAAGAAATCTCAACCAGCTCATTTTCTGCGTTACCGTTTCCACTCCCACCCCTCCCCGAGCAGCGCGCCATAGTTTCCAAGATAGAGCAGTTGTTTAGCGAGTTGGACAACGGCATAGCCAACCTCAAAACCGCACAGCATCAACTGAAGGTGTATCGGCAAGCGGTGCTCAAACAGGCGTTTGAGGGAGAGTTGACCAAGGAGTGGCGGGCCAAGCAGAACGACCTTCCTACTGCGGATGAATTACTGAAACAGATAAAGGAAGAACGCGAAGCGCATTACCAAAAGCAGTTGGTCGATTGGAAAGAAGCCGTAAAGGATTGGGAGAAGAACAGTGAGAAAGGGAAGAAGCCGAGTAAGCCGAAGCAGCTAAAGAAACCATCCTCAGATGATTTACCTGATCAACCATTTGACTTACCTACTTCTTGGTTGTGGTCTGATTTGTATGAATTAACCTCGAAAGTTTCGGATGGTCCATTTGGCTCACACCTCAAAGGAGAGGATTACATTGATGCAGGAATTAGAGTCGTTCGATTAGAGAACATCAAATCACTCATGTTCGATGATTCTAAAAGGTCGTTTGTTAATCAAGCGAAGTATGAGTCTATTTCACAGCACACGGTCTATCCTGGTGAGATTATCTTCTCAACTTTCATTGCCGATGAGACTAAGGTGGTCATTCTTCCTGAGGTCTTTGATTTCGCAATCAACAAGGCTGACTGCGTCCAAATCAAACCTTGGAGTCTAGTTTCTAACAGGTTTCTCCAGTACTATTTGGCTTCAAGTATCAGCTACTCATTGCTTGTTAATCAAGTGCATGGAGCTACAAGGCCAAGAGTTAATACCACCCAACTGAAGCTGCTTTTTGTTCCAATGTGCAGCACAATTGAACAACACCAGATCGTCCAAGAAATAGAAAGTCGCCTATCGGTGTGCGATAAACTGGAGGAAAGCATAACCCAAAGCCTGCTAAAGGCAGAAGCATTGCGGCAGAGCATCCTTAAAAAGGCATTTGAAGGTCGGCTGCTAACAGAAGTAGAACTGGCCGCCTGCAAAAAAGAAAAGGATTGGGAGCCTGCTGGGGTGCTTTTGGGGAGGGTTAAACAAGAAAAAGCCAAAAAGAAATGACCGAATCATCCATCATATCAAAAGTCTGGAACTTTGCTGGCGTACTGCGTGACGATGGCGTTGGCTATGGCGATTACTTGGAGCAGATTACCTTTCTGCTCTTCCTCAAAATGGCCGATGAGTTCAGCAAGCCACCTTACAACCGCGAAACCAACGTGCCCAAAGAATTCAATTGGGATAGCCTCACAGGCAAGCGTGGTGCCGAGTTGGAGTTGCAATATACCACCTTGCTTCGTGAGTTGGGTCAGGCATCGGGCACCTTGGGGCAGATATACACCAAGGCACAGAACAAGATTCAAGACCCTGCCAAGCTGCTCAAGATCATTGATATGATCGATCGCGAGCAATGGAGCATGATGGGTGCCGACCTCAAAGGCAAGATCTATGAAGGGCTATTAGAGAAGAATGCCGAAGACACCAAGAGTGGTGCGGGGCAATACTTCACGCCCCGTGCGCTTATCCGCGCCATGGTGGAATGTGTGCGTCCCAAACCTTTAAAAAGCATTGCCGACCCTGCCTGTGGAACGGGTGGTTTCTTCCTTGCGGCCTACGACCATATTGTAGACAACAACCGATTGGATAAAGAGGAGAAGGCTTTTCTGAAGAACAAGACCTTCTATGGCAACGAGATCGTAGCCAGCACCCGCAGAATGTGTCTGATGAACATGTTCTTGCACAACATTGGCGAAATAGATGGTTCCTCATTCATTTCGCCTGTCGATGCCCTCATTTCAGATGAAGGAACGCGCTTTGATTACGTCTTGGCCAATCCGCCTTTCGGTAAGAAAAGCAGCCTCACCATCACCAACGAAGAAGGCGAGCAGGAAAAGCAAGACCTGAGCTACAATCGTCAGGATTTTTGGGCCACTACAAGCAACAAGCAGTTGAACTTTCTGCAACACATCCGCACCATGCTCACCGCCCATGGCGAGGCCGCTGTCGTATTACCAGATAACGTGCTGTTTGAAGGTGGAGCAGGTGAAACCGTCCGCAAGGAACTGCTCAAAACCACGGAACTGCATACTATTCTCCGTTTGCCCACGGGTATTTTCTACGCCAATGGCGTAAAGGCCAATGTGCTTTTCTTCGACAATAAACCTGCTTCCAAAGAACCTTGGACAAAGGAAGTTTGGGTGTTTGATTATCGCACGAATGTGCATCATACACTCAAAAAGAAACCGCTTCAGCTCGAAGACCTTCGGGAGTTCATCACGCTTTACAATCCTGAGAATCGCAACAAGCGCAAGGAAACCTACAGCGCAGACAATGAGGAAGGCCGTTGGCGCAAGTTCTCTTATTCCGACATCATCGCCCGCGATAAGACCAACCTTGACATCTTCTGGCTAAAGGATAAGAGCTTGGCTGACCTTGATAACCTTCCAGACCCAGATGTATTGGCCAACGAGATCATTGAGAACATCGAAGCTGGTTTGGAGAGCTTTAGAGAGGTTGCTGGGATTGTTGGGGAGTGAGACGGAAAAGACGCAGGAGTTAAAGCCCTATTTTCATAGCCTTATATCGTTTTGTGCAAGGCTAAAAATGGACATTTGCACGCAGCGACATAAGTTGCCTTTTAGATGATAAGAGTACTCCTACCGCTGGCAATAGCTTCTCTTATGATCTCGAGTTGTGGGTCAAAAAAGATTGCCGTATTACGAGAGGGTGAACCTGAAATCACAGGGGACACGGTAGTGCTGTTTGATCAACAGCGAAATCGAAAAATTCCTGTAGCAATTTATCATCCAAATGAATCGGTCAAAACAAACGACCATAAGGTTATTGTTTTCAGCCATGGCTACGGTAGAAATCTAGGTGGAGATTATCTGGCTTATACCTACCTGACGGAGTTTTTAGCCTCGAAAGGCTACTTGGTAGTAAGTGTTCAGCACGAATTACAGACTGATAGTCTGATGCCTTTGCAGGGGAATCCTCAGGAAGTTAGACGGCCATTTTGGGATCGTGGTGTAGAAAACATACTGTTCGTGATTAATCATCTCAAAAACAAGTTTGAAGGCCACGATAATATTGTCCTTATGGGCCATTCGAACGGAGCAGATATGACGGCATTGTTTCCACAGAAATACCCCGGTATCGTGGAAACGATCATTACCCTAGACAATCGAAGAATGCCATTGCCCAGAATGGAAGGTTTACGAGTATTCTCCATTCGGTCATCCGACCAACCAGCAGATTCTGGAGTGCTTCCTACAGCAGAAGAAATGCAACAATTCCGAATAACACTAGTGAAATTGGAAAGCACCATACATGATCACATGGATGACCATGCAAACGCAAATGAGAGAAGACAAATACAAAAACTAGTACTATCATTTTTAGAAGCCCACTGAACTAATACCCTACCACCGCACCAACGTGAAAGCCACCGACAATTTGAAGATCTGATAAAGTATCAAATCGAAAATAATATTTCACCGAATGAGTTTAAAGAACTGCTCGTAAAGTCGACACTCGGAGAAAGAAAGCCTGTAGATGACTTTGAGAGAATCAAGGCAATGGTTGAAAATGCCGACCTTATTATTACCGCAAGACATGCGCACAGATTAGTTGGCGTTGCAAGGTCTGTTACTGATTTTGCTTACAGTACTTACCTTTCTGACCTTGCGGTAGATTATGAATATCAAAAACAAGGTGACGGTAAAGAGTTGATACGATTGACCAAAAAGAAACGCCCACAGCAACGATCATTCTATTGGCGGCACCAAAAGCAGTTAATTATTATCCTCATATCGGAATGACCAAACACCATGAGTGCTTTTTATTGACGGATGAGAATCACCTCAAATGATTAACGTTGAAGTAAACCCAGATCTGACCTTGATCCGATGGGATAGCGTTTCAGAACTTTTTCAATTGGTCAATTGGGGAATGAGATCTCAATATGAGGTTGAAAACTCATTCAGGAAAAGTTCGGTCACTTGTTTCGTAAAGAAGGGGAATCAAATTATTGGATTTGGCCGAACGGTCGATGACGGAAAATACTACGCGTTACTTGTAGATATCGTGGTTCACCCAGATTATCAATTTCAGGGAATTGGCAGGACAATTGTAAATGAATTGCAAAGCAGGTTACTGGGATATGATTTCGTTACGCTCACTGCTGCCCCCGATAAGGAAGCGTTTTATCAAAAATTAGGTTGGAAAAAGCAAAACTCCGCGTTTATCTTCCCTAAGGACGAAAGGCAAATTATTGATCACTGTGAATACAATTGCAGGAAACAATGACAATACAAAGTGGTGAAGAGGGTATAAGAATGAAGACATAACTGCTTCATTCTGGGACCTATTCGTTCTTATGAACCAAGGAATTTCAAATGCTGATTTTACCTACAGCGTGCAGTGCTCCATCGCTATAAAAGTTCAGATGAATGACTGACCCTTGAATGGTTCCATCGGCAGTCATGTAAGACCCAATGTTCGTAATGGGATCCATGGTCACGGTTCCAGCGCTACAATTCAGATTCAGAACCACTTGATAGGTTGTAAGTCCATCTACCACCAACTGTCCTTCGTTATTGTAGCTACAGTCGATTGAGCGATTTTGTAGGTTTCCGTTTATCTGATAGGTAATCTGACCATTCTGATGGTCTTTGAAATCGTATGCGCAGTTAGGCGCATATCTAAGTTGAATGCTTTTCGATTGTGGTAGGTTATTCTCGTTTGCAACCGACACGGTTAAGTTGCAATCATAACTTGCTGGCGCGACACCGAATTGGTTGAATTGGATATTAAATGTTCCACTCTGATTGGAAGCAATCACAATTTCTCCACCATACTGAAATGAAGAATTATCGCACGATAGATTTGCTACAAAATCCATTGCAGTAGCAGACATCACAGAGACTTCAAGTGTTTTCGTGTCACTATGCTCAAAAACCACAGTATCGGGTGCAGTAAAGTTGAATTCCGTGGTTTGAGGTGGGTCACTTTCTTTTGTGCATGATTGCATCCCAATCAAGTTCAAGCATACTCCAAGCAATGCAAACAGTCGGTTCATCGTCATTTTAGTTCGTGTGTTTCGTTCAACAAATGCTTTGCAAGGTGGTTTTTCAGTTCTTTGTAGTAAGAATAGGTAAATGTCACCTCATTACCGCTTTATCAACTTCATCCTGACAAGCGTTTCATCAGCTGCCTGCAATTGGAGAAATTAGCATACAGCTGCCATATTCGTATGCATTTCAATCCGGTTAACCGAGAAAAACGCTTGAGAGAGAACAACACGACCAAGGGCATCAATTACTTGCAACGAAAGCTGCTCAAAGGTATCATCTAGTTTGATCGTGACATTCCCGTCTGTCGGTTTTGGATAGACCGAAACAATGCTCTTATTTCCTGAACCTTCAGATGGATTTACCGATTTTCATATGAAGCTTGCATCCAGATATGTACTATGATTTAGTTCAGAGTGTTTAACCTTCTTATTTTATCCATTTCCTAAACTCCCCCATTACTTCTTCCCAATGCCCTTTTTCGTGGTTGGTTCTTCCATCATCAAACAGTTCAAAAAAATTATGCTCTAAACCGAGGTGTCTTCTCAGCGTTAAGTTGTCCTTGCCTTTTTCAATAAAAAATAGAGGTACAATGTCGCATAGACCTGAAGTTCTATCTTCTGTTCCGTAAGCCAAATAAATTGGGATATCCAATGTCAACCAATCATCATAGAAAGTCTCAGAAAATGTTTTCCATGATAGTAAACTTGGGTTGTTTTCTAACGAGTCGGTATTATTGACTTGCTTATAAAACTCATAATTGTCATTCATTAAAGAATCTGCCTCTTCCCAAGTTATTTTTCCTAAGTGCGCATCCAATCTTGCTTCACGTATGTATTGGTCTATTCTACCAAAAGGGTTTGCCGCAAAAAGACCCAGATGAGTAACATCTTTATTTTGCACTGCAATTTTCGTTGCAATTTTGGTGCCTTGAGAATGGCCTGCTACGACCAGTTTTTCGCTCGTTACCCAATCCTGCTTTTTCAAAAAACTCAAAACAAAGTTTGCTCGTCTGACATAATTCTCCAAATAGTCTGCTTCCATATATTCATTCAGAAACTCATTCGGCTTTTCCTGACTTGATACGTACTGGTATCTATTATCTAAATGTTCCTTTTTCGCCAAAACAGGTGTTTTGGGCATTGAAATAATTACCAAATGGAAATCTTCCGAAATTTTGCCATAGTTGAAGTTTGAAACACCTCCACCAGAAAAATAATATCCATAATTTTCAATTTCAAAAAATAAGGGTATCGGCAGAGAACCTTGACACCATAAGAAAATGGGTTTCTTTTGGGTTAAAACAGTATCAACAACGATAAAATCAATCGTGTCACTCTGTTCCTCAAGTGAAAATAAAATCGCTTTTCTTTGAATGATAGTCCCGGACTGGCTGAAACTAAAGCTGCTCCAAACGAGCATAGCTGTCATAAGTGCTATTTTTTTCATTCTAATTAAGATGACATCTTACAGCTACAAAAAATAGCGTTTTAGCTGCTTTATTTCAACTTTTCTCAGCACAAACTCACCAACAGGACAGCCGCGGACAAGTAAACCAAAATCCACTAACTGATATAACTATTGTTTCAAGTCAAAGCGCCAAAGTAGAAAAGCGTACTGCTCACTTTCTGTGACGATCAGGAGTTGACGGTCTTTCAATTCATCTTGAGGATGCTATACTACCTCCACCACCTCAGCGGGTTCAACTTTTTGATGACCGATGCTTCAGGGTCGCCACTCGGGCCGAAGGACATCATCACCATGCTGATCTCGTTGTCGATGCTTACTTTTTTGACTTCGGGTTTCTTGTATTTCTTT
>JAIPBM010000033.1 GCA_021739695.1 Flavobacteriales bacterium
ATCTTCCACCACAACCGTTACAACCAGTACTGCTTGGCAGACGATATGATGGAACCCTACCGTCCCTACATCGACCTTATGGTGGCCGAAGTGGTGGAAAGAGAGAACGAAGCACCCGATTTTCTAAGCAAGGAACATCGTGAGAAGCTGTTGACCATTCCCACCATCACCGTGAGCATGAACGGAAAGCAACGGCCGCTGATGATAGCCGCCTCCGAAACTTCGGCTTCGCTGGTACGCTGCTTTGCAGGGGAACAACGCAAATTGGTATTGCCAATAATGGAATGACCATGTCTAAAAAGAATAAGCGCGTCATTCTGAATTTATTTCAGAATCTTTTGGTACTGAGATTCAATCGGATGCTGAAACAAGTTCAGCATGACCTAATCGTATAACTGACCTTTGACGTAGTCAAGTTGCTAATCGAAACGAAATGACCGACCGTTTCAATGCCTACAGGATCATGTGGATGATGGTATTCTTCGATCTGCCTACCGACACCAAAAAGGACAGACGCAATGCGGCAAGATTCCGCAAAGACCTGATCCAAGATGGTTTCACCATGATGCAGTTCAGCGTCTATGTACGGCATTGCAGCAGTTCAGAAAATACGGAAGTGCATCGAAAAAGAGTATTGATGAATTTACCTCCTATGGGCAGCGTGAATATTCTGATCGTAACCGACAAACAATTCGGTAGGATGGAGATCTTCTTCAACACCAATCCGCAGGAAGAAAAGAACCTTCCGCAGCAGTTGGAGCTATTTTAATGCCGCTGAAGTTTTAGTGAGGGTCAGTTCGAGTGCCGCGTGAAACGCGGTGTATCGAGAACTATCAGAAACAAAAAAGCCCTCCCAATTACTTGGGAAGGCTTTTATAAATGAACCATTTTTTCGCAACGACAAACAGCTGTATCCCTTGCTGCACAAGGCTTACAGCCAAGTACAGTGGTTCAAGAAGTCAAAGATCAATGATTGAAAGCAAATCACAACAACACCCGATATGTAACTGAAATGGAAATAAGTGGTTCAAGAAGTCAAAGATCAATGATTGAAAGCAAATCACAACCCAATTTGCGAGCGTGTCGTTCCTGCTCGCAGTGGTTCAAGAAGTCAAAGATCAATGATTGAAAGCAAATCACAACCGCACGATGTCCACACGAAATGCGTTCACAGTGGTTCAAGAAGTCAAAGATCAATGATTGAAAGCAAATCACAACAGTTTCGGTGGTTGAACTTCCATTCGTATAGTGGTTCAAGAAGTCAAAGATCAATGATTGAAAGCAAATCACAACTGTCATAAAGTCCGCGAGACGGTCTTCTCTAGTGGTTCAAGAAGTCAAAGATCAATGATTGAAAGCAAATCACAACTCATGATTGGGCGGCAAGCGAAGAGCGAAAAGTGGTTCAAGAAGTCAAAGATCAATGATTGAAAGCAAATCACAACTGTAGTTGAGAATGTGTTCGGTTGGTAATCAGTGGTTCAAGAAGTCAAAGATCAATGATTGAAAGCAAATCACAACGAGAGAGGAGGAAAGGGAGAGGGGAGATGAAGTGGTTCAAGAAGTCAAAGATCAATGATTGAAAGCAAATCACAACCTAAGGCGTCAACATGCGTCAGATTTTTATAGTGGTTCAAGAAGTCAAAGATCAATGATTGAAAGCAAATCACAACGGCTGGAACATTGGTTCTTGGTGCTTCCAAAGTGGTTCAAGAAGTCAAAGATCAATGATTGAAAGCAAATCACAACGGAAGCACCTCGATGTAAACGACACCGCTTAGTGGTTCAAGAAGTCAAAGATCAATGATTGAAAGCAAATCACAACAGGCATCATCAAGTGTTTTAATTGTGTTCAAGTGGTTCAAGAAGTCAAAGATCAATGATTGAAAGCAAATCACAACTGCCTATGGTACCTATCAGGCAAATACTGAGTGGTTCAAGAAGTCAAAGATCAATGATTGAAAGCAAATCACAACTTTTCTCTCTCCTCTCTTCTCCTCTCTCCCAGTGGTTCAAGAAGTCAAAGATCAATGATTGAAAGCAAATCACAACAATGGTGACCAAAGATTAAGACACAGTTTTAGTGGTTCAAGAAGTCAAAGATCAATGATTGAAAGCAAATCACAACAGGAAGTTTCGACCGTTCGGCTGTTGGCATAGTGGTTCAAGAAGTCAAAGATCAATGATTGAAAGCAAATCACAACCATTGTTTGGCCAACAACCATGTCGTCAGAGTGGTTCAAGAAGTCAAAGATCAATGATTGAAAGCAAATCACAACACTATTGAAGAAGGGAATTCACAGCAAAGAGTGGTTCAAGAAGTCAAAGATCAATGATTGAAAGCAAATCACAACCGAAACGGACACGGCAAACCGTGGAGCTGTAGTGGTTCAAGAAGTCAAAGATCAATGATTGAAAGCAAATCACAACATAGGAAAGCAACTTGAACGGGCAAAAGAAGTGGTTCAAGAAGTCAAAGATCAATGATTGAAAGCAAATCACAACGAAAGCTTCGATTGAAGATTCCTTTAATGGAGTGGTTCAAGAAGTCAAAGATCAATGATTGAAAGCAAATCACAACAAGTCATGGCTCAACGTGTCCGTTCGTTTCAGTGGTTCAAGAAGTCAAAGATCAATGATTGAAAGCAAATCACAACCAAGCAAACGCTTGCAATGATGAAGCCACGAGTGGTTCAAGAAGTCAAAGATCAATGATTGAAAGCAAATCACAACTTGGAAATGTTTGGAAATATTATGTTTGGAGTGGTTCAAGAAGTCAAAGATCAATGATTGAAAGCAAATCACAACCCCTGTTGGAAGTGTGTTGAATTTAGCCCAAGTGGTTCAAGAAGTCAAAGATCAATGATTGAAAGCAAATCACAACTGAACCATTCGAGGTTGTTCCCGTCCTTATAGTGGTTCAAGAAGTCAAAGATCAATGATTGAAAGCAAATCACAACAGTTCCTTCTTCAATTTGCTGGTGAACCATAGTGGTTCAAGAAGTCAAAGATCAATGATTGAAAGCAAATCACAACACCATGAAGCGCCAAGGCGAGACCAGTTAAAGTGGTTCAAGAAGTCAAAGATCAATGATTGAAAGCAAATCACAACCGGCCTTTTCAGCGGCCTTTTTGATGTCGCAGTGGTTCAAGAAGTCAAAGATCAATGATTGAAAGCAAATCACAACTGAAGTACAGTTTGCAATCGCAAGCGAAGAAGTGGTTCAAGAAGTCAAAGATCAATGATTGAAAGCAAATCACAACCGGTGCTGTCACATCACTCAAAAGCGTCTGAGTGGTTCAAGAAGTCAAAGATCAATGATTGAAAGCAAATCACAACTCGTATCAACTTCAGATACGCAATCAAAAAGTGGTTCAAGAAGTCAAAGATCAATGATTGAAAGCAAATCACAACCACCATATTGGCATATAAACACACGCCATAAGTGGTTCAAGAAGTCAAAGATCAATGATTGAAAGCAAATCACAACATCGCCTCGACAGGCTTGGAACGCGACCAGAGTGGTTCAAGAAGTCAAAGATCAATGATTGAAAGCAAATCACAACGCGTCTGCCAATGATATTTGTCTTTGTTTGAGTGGTTCAAGAAGTCAAAGATCAATGATTGAAAGCAAATCACAACCCTTTGGTAAAAAGCCGCATGGTGACAGGCAGTGGTTCAAGAAGTCAAAGATCAATGATTGAAAGCAAATCACAACACTTTGCAGCGTCTTCTTTCTGAAGTCTTTAGTGGTTCAAGAAGTCAAAGATCAATGATTGAAAGCAAATCACAACGTCCGCATCCTTCTTTTCGCTGCCAAGGTCAGTGGTTCAAGAAGTCAAAGATCAATGATTGAAAGCAAATCACAACTGTTGGATGTGGTCACTCCCATGGCTTCGCAGTGGTTCAAGAAGTCAAAGATCAATGATTGAAAGCAAATCACAACAGGCATCCTCGAAGGTCAGAATGTCCTCCCAGTGGTTCAAGAAGTCAAAGATCAATGATTGAAAGCAAATCACAACAGCCACCGTTTATCCTTCTGCACAGCATGCAGTGGTTCAAGAAGTCAAAGATCAATGATTGAAAGCAAATCACAACGGGTGGTGCTGGTGCATTTCAGGAATTGAAAGTGGTTCAAGAAGTCAAAGATCAATGATTGAAAGCAAATCACAACGCAGAGTATCGTTCACGCTTCCAACCCTCAAGTGGTTCAAGAAGTCAAAGATCAATGATTGAAAGCAAATCACAACGTGGCTTTGCATCTGGCTATGGAACACGCAAGTGGTTCAAGAAGTCAAAGATCAATGATTGAAAGCAAATCACAACAGGTGCAAGAGTTGTGTTCAATGCGGTCGCAGTGGTTCAAGAAGTCAAAGATCAATGATTGAAAGCAAATCACAACAGGCTCCAGGAGGATTGGTCAACTCCACAGAGTGGTTCAAGAAGTCAAAGATCAATGATTGAAAGCAAATCACAACCCGGATTCCAACATTCCTCAGGTATGTTCTTGTGGTTCAAGAAGTCAAAGATCAATGATTGAAAGCAAATCACAACTATCCTCGTACGCACCTGGCTCAGCGCTTTAGTGGTTCAAGAAGTCAAAGATCAATGATTGAAAGCAAATCACAACGCATCTGACACTGATTTAGCAATCAACGCAAGTGGTTCAAGAAGTCAAAGATCAATGATTGAAAGCAAATCACAACTGGTTGGTGTGGATAGATGAATCCTTTATTAGTGGTTCAAGAAGTCAAAGATCAATGATTGAAAGCAAATCACAACGACATTCTTAATCTCATTTCGGTTGCTTGTAGTGGTTCAAGAAGTCAAAGATCAATGATTGAAAGCAAATCACAACGATCAGTTATTTATTCGGCTTCTTGCGTTAGTGGTTCAAGAAGTCAAAGATCAATGATTGAAAGCAAATCACAACGACTGTAGCCGGTGCCATCGTGACATTACCAGTGGTTCAAGAAGTCAAAGATCAATGATTGAAAGCAAATCACAACAGGAGAGGATGGGTCAAATAACGTGAGGGTAGTGGTTCAAGAAGTCAAAGATCAATGATTGAAAGCAAATCACAACAGGCATCCTCGAAGGTCAGAATGTCCTCCCAGTGGTTCAAGAAGTCAAAGATCAATGATTGAAAGCAAATCACAACTTGACCTTGCACTGCAAATTATTGATGGGAAGTGGTTCAAGAAGTCAAAGATCAATGATTGAAAGCAAATCACAACAGTGCTCAGTAAAGTCGGCCATGGTCACATAGTGGTTCAAGAAGTCAAAGATCAATGATTGAAAGCAAATCACAACAGTAATCTCGCGGGCCGATGTAAGTGGTGCAGTGGTTCAAGAAGTCAAAGATCAATGATTGAAAGCAAATCACAACTAGAATGAACGAGGACGTGAACACCTACGTAGTGGTTCAAGAAGTCAAAGATCAATGATTGAAAGCAAATCACAACCAACGTTGAGTTCGGTGATTCGTCCCACCAAGTGGTTCAAGAAGTCAAAGATCAATGATTGAAAGCAAATCACAACAGTATTCGCTGTAATCGGCAAGCGTGGCATAGTGGTTCAAGAAGTCAAAGATCAATGATTGAAAGCAAATCACAAGCAACTTTTTCAGCAAAAACTTAGCCACATCAATTTTCCTCGACTACCAATAAGCTGACCTCCATCAGTACCATTCCCCTTCCGATGCAATACTTTTGACTTCAAATCTGTACGATGAATCGTTTGTTCGTGTTCCTACTTCTTGCTTCGGCCTTGGTATTTGAGGCCTGCAACAATGACCCAGACGACAACAACCCACCGGATGGTAGCTGTCAGTTAGAAGCCATTTCAGCAACATCGCAGGTAATGGGCTACGGCATGCTGGATAAAGTGCCCGGCATTTGGAATGGACCTGTCTCCTCTCCTACTCCTTTGGGTAGTTTCCCCGAATGGATCGTGGATTTCAGACCCATTTCTGCGGCACAGGTTTCGGCCAAGAATGAATTGGATTCGTTGAACGATATTTTCATGAGCTTCTTTATTGTGAAGCACGATTGCGAATACAAACTCGCCTTCAGAAACGGAGGCGGCTTTGCCGGATTGACCCGCAACTCGTACATGATGATCGATAGCTTAGACGAAACTTCCACGCGTTCGTACTATCGTTTTGTGGATCCTGTTTCGGGTGGCCAACGGGTGTACACCGAAGTCACCTTCAAGCAAGACAGCCTGCTGATGGTGACCTACACCAACAAATACAACACCCTCAGCGACCCAAGCATACACATGCATTGGCGTGCCAGTCTGCGCGATGCAAGCTCTGCACAAGCGGCCATCACGCATTTCAATTATCCGCAGAAAGCCGTGGTCCGCGATTTCAGCACCACCTTCGATAATGTGCAGGAAGCCGTATTCTATTCGGCAGCGCAAGACCCTTATCCCGAAAGCGAACAGCCTTATTTGGGCATGGCCCATGTAAATGTGACGGTGAGTGCTCCTGCCACGGTAGACCCAGCTAAAAAGGTACTGATCGTGCTGACCACGCAGCCGCTTTTCAGTGGTTTTTCCTTTCAGGCACAGAACCTCAAATACCGTTCGCGCTATGTGCTGGTGGGTGCTGCCAACCCAACGGGTTATAGCTTCAATTATATGCATCCTGGCACGTATTACATCAATGCCTTGTACGATAGCAATGGCGACCGCACTTTCTCTTCGGGCGATTACACCAACCTGAGTTTCGACACACCCATAACCATTGCTCCCGAAAGCACTGGAAATGCCACGGTGAACATCAACTTTCAGATCCCATAATACGATTTTCGTCCATCAACCACGGTCCTCGGTAAATACTCCATTCATTATACTACCTTTGCGGCCGATTTCTTCCCTCCTCGAATAGTTTGCATGGTGCATTTATTGGATGGTTGAAACATTCAAACGCATACAATGCCAACATTTAGAGAGTTAGGCCTACGGGCCGAAATCGTTCAGGCGCTGGACGATCTGGGATTTGAAAATCCTACACCTATTCAAGAAAAAGCCATTCCGCAGGTACTGGATTCCAAAAGGGATCTGATTGCCCTAGCGCAGACCGGAACGGGAAAAACAGCGGCCTTCAGCCTTCCTGTTCTTCAGCAACTAGACGAAAACCACAACGAGATCCAGTGCATTGTGCTCTGTCCTACCCGTGAGCTCTGTCTTCAGATCGCTAACGACATGAAGGATTTCGCGAAATACATCAACCCGAAAACGGTTGCTGTGTATGGCGGTGCAAGCATTGAAACACAGATCCGTGAAATAAAGCGCGGTTGCCAAGTGATCATTGGAACACCTGGACGTACCGTTGACCTTATCAACCGAAGAGTGTTGCGCTTGCAAGACGTTCGGTTTGTGGTGCTTGATGAGGCAGACGAAATGCTTACGATGGGTTTCAAGGATGACCTTGACCTGATCTTGGGCGAAACGCCTGCCACTAAGCAAACCTTGCTGTTTTCGGCTACCATGCCAAGCGGTATCAAGGACATCACCAAAAAATACATGAACGACCCTATTGAGGTCAGTTCTGGACAACGCAACGAAGGCGCTGCCAATATTGAGCATCACTACTATATGGTGGATGCACGCAACAAATACGAGTGTTTGAAGCGTTTGGCTGACGTGAATCCGAACGTGTATGGCATTGTTTTTTGCCGTACCCGAAGAGAAACACAGGAAATTGCCGACAAGTTGATGACGGATGGCTACAATGCCGATTCGCTTCATGGCGATCTTTCGCAAGCACAGCGCGACAATATCATGGCGCGTTTCCGTAAGCGAAAGATCCAATTGTTGGTAGCAACAGATGTGGCTGCGCGAGGAATTGATGTGGACGATATCACACACGTTATCAACTACAATCTACCAGACGAAGAGGAAGTTTACATTCACCGAAGTGGGCGTACCGGACGTGCGGGAAAACGTGGAATTTCCATTGCCATCATTCACTCCCGTGAGCGTGGTAAACTGAAATCGATTGAGCATAAACTGAAGAAACAGTTTGAGCAACGCCCAGTTCCAACAGGACAGGAGATCTGCGAAACGCAGCTTTACACCATTGTGGAGCGTTTGAGCAAATTGGACATCAACGAGAAGCAGATTGAGCCATTCTTGCCTGCTATTTTGGAGCAATTGGGTCATCTTACCAAAGAAGACCTGGTGAAGCACTTGGTAAGCTTTGAGTTCAACAAGTTCTTGGATTATTACAAGAATTCGCGCGATCTGAACGTTGTAGGTGGACGTGATGACCGTTCGAGCAGACGCGACCGCGATGACCGACCAGAAAGAGGCGATAGAGACCGAGGTAGAGATAGAGACAGCAGAGATAGCCGTGGAGACCGTGGTGCAAGCCGCGACCGTGATTTCGGTGGTGACGACAGACCAAGAAGAAGCAGCAGTGACCGATTCTTGGAAAAAGGAAAATTCACCCGTTTTCATATCAATCTAGGTACGAAAGACAACATGAATCCTGCGAATTTGATGGGATTGATCAACGAAAGTCTGAGCCGAAGAGATGTGGAGATCGGTAAGATCGAACTGATGAACACCTTCGCATTCTTTGAATTGGACAGCGACTACGCAGACAAACTGACGAGCTCACTGAAAGGAAGCGATTACGCTGGCAAGAAAGTAGACCTGACCATTGCCAAAAGCACGGGTGCACGTGATGCAGGCTCGCGCGATTCGGATGGACCAGCACGAAAAGATAAATTCCGCGACCGTTTCAATAAGGACCGTGGGGGTAGCAGCCGATCTTCTTCAGGAGGTAAAAGCGGTGGTTCGGGAGGAAAACGTCCTCGCAGACCATTCTGATTCGAACGCGCTAAGCGATTTCCTAGTTCGATAATCGATTGACCACAACACGTGGCCAAGTATCTGTCTTACGATTGGTCTTTTCGCCATTCACAACGGTGATAACCCATTTCCCTTTTGGGCTATTGAGCTCAAAATGAACTTGACTTTCTACCGAACTGTTGAAAATCCCCTTGGTGGGATCAGGATTTAGTTTCGCTATTTCCGCTAAGGAGATGGGCGATTCGGGCAGAAAGATCAGTCCGAAGTTGTTGCTTGAATAGGTAACGATACGCAGATCCGAACCTGCTTCATACAGTTTCCAATTTCCCAAAGTATCTACCACTTGAAAGGTGCTTGGAACGTGCCCCGCACTTCGACCAACCGCAAAGCGATGATGTACTCCTGTGTTGTTCCACTTGGTCCATTTTCCTTTTCCATCAATATGGAAGCATTCGGAAAGCTCAGCAGCTTCATCGTTCAACATCAGCACAATGGGCCGCGCTACGATCTGCGAAGTTTCACCGCGCTGAAACCCACCGGCACTGAGCATCCAGCCTTTTCCTCGGCTGTAAATTTCCGGACTGCTTCCTTTTCCATGACCAATGAGCACCATTCGCTCCGTGTCATCGCTTCTCCAAATTTCAGTTGGCGGACGATAGTCGAATACCAATGCCGAAAAAGCTTGGTGATGATTTTCGGCTATCACTTTCGGATCGAATACGCCTTGCTCCTGCTCTAAGTACCACGTCTGGAACATACTGGTGGAAGCATTATCCGCAAGGGAAGTTCCGTTGGCGCGCTCCATCCGTCTTCTGAACGGAGAATTCTTCCTGAAGCCGTCACTCGTTTGCAGATATTCCCAAACCATGTTATCCAAGGTCTGTGCTACTTTTTCCTTCATCTCGGCCGAATGCGCATAGGCATGCAGCACCAAAAGCGCAGAGATGGTGTAGCCCTCGTAGGGTTTTGAATTGAATTCGTACTGCCCTGTTTGTTGCAATTCCTCCAGATTATCGAGCAGAAATTGCTCCATTCCATTGACGCGATTGTTGAATCTCTCATCCGTATTCCCGTGCTCCTGAAACCACTGATTCTTAAGGTATTGCGAAATATTGGTCATCAGAATATGATTCTCCGTGTCCTTCATAATACGCAAGGTTCGGGGCGTTTTGGTGTGCGGCTTCCCTCCTTCCTCAATCAATAGGTTTTGAGCAATATGATCGGCCGTTTGAGGCCACAGCAGCGCGGTATCGTTCTCAAAACGAAACAATATGGCCGATAGAAGAATGGTGGTGAAATCGTAATCTCCTTTCGGATTCAGGAAACCACTTGTTCCACTATTTCCCCACGGAGTTGAGTTCAATAGAAACTCATTCACGGCCTTCACATCTTTGTGCGCCACCAGTTTGGCTAGCAGAATGCGAGGCGAAGTGGTTTTTGCCTTTTGGCTCGGTTGCACCAATTCCGTTTCTGCCATTTCCAGCACCAAAGGATGCGTTTGCAATAGCTCGTCAGTTATTCGTGCTGGTCTATCACTGAACCTTGGATATTCCGTTTTCGGAATCTTCTTGAAGCTTCGCTGCCATCCATTACCAAAATAATAGGCGCAACTACTGAGACTGAGAGCGAGAAAAATGAGTAATGACCTTTGCATCGGACAAAGCTATTGTTTGAACCTTACGCACAAAAAGTGTGTCTGCAAATCTGCTCAACGCTGAAAAGCATTCACGGTCATGAAGAGGAAGATTTACGTTTTGATACTTACGAAGGTTTGCTAAAATTGGCCATCGTAACCTAATGCTTATTGCTTCTATTCCGAAATGTATTGAAAATCAACCATTTGATTTATACACAAAGTTTAACTTTGTATACAGGTTTCTTCAAGATTAAATTTATCAACGTTAAGGCCTTTCAATCGACTAATCAGAACCATTTGCGATAAATTTCGTCTAGTGCATGTATGTTCTCGCTGAATTCAAATAATAGGCAGAATCTGACCGACAGCGATCTGATGGAACGCTATCGTTATTCGTACGATAATAGCTACATCGGAGACCTCTTTCAGCGCTATTCTCACATGCTATATGGTGTGTGTATGAAATACTTGCAGGACGAAGAAAAAGCCAAAGACATGGTGATGGAGGTGTTCGAAAAGGTTTTAAAAGACCTGAAACGCCACGAAGTAGAGAATTTCAGAACGTGGATCTACAGCGTCACCAAAAATCAATGTCTGATGGCTCTCCGCAAAGACAAACGAGTGGACGCACATCAGAATGAGTTTGCTTTCTTAAGCAAGGAGATCATGGAATTTGACATTCCGCAGCATCTGAACGGAGAAAGTCAAGAAGACACAGATAAAAAATTGAGTGCCGCCATCGAATCATTGAAAAAAGAACAACGGGAATGTATTGAGTTGTTCTATTTTGAGAAGAAATCATACGAGGAAATTGAAGCGCAAACGGGCTATTCGTACAAAGAGGTGAAAAGCTTTCTCCAAAATGGAAAGCGCAACCTGAAAATACAACTATCGAGGACCAATGAGTGAGATGATCTACATAAAGGACGATTTCGGAAATCAGATCCCGCTCCTCGACAATCACGGGAACCTGTCGATGCACGTGGTCATGCTCTACACGGAAGATAAACTGGCCGAGGCAGACAGAAAAGCTGTGGACGATTTTGCTGCCACAGACGAAATGTCGCGTGATGCCTTGGATGGCTATGCCGTCAGTTCAAATGCTTCCAAAACGCGGCATCATTTAGGAACCTTGAATGAGGAGATTCAAAAAATTTCAGGTGCAGAAGCCGTAAGCGTCAGCTATCCTAAAAATGAATCGCAATTCGACTATCGTAAATTGGCTGCTGCCATTGCCCTTCTCATTGTGGTAGGTGGCGGAACATTCTACTTATCGCGCTATTTGGGTAAAGACGAATTGGCATCTAATGATGAAGAAGTTACAGAAACCGTGATTGAAACCGTTGCGGAAGAAGCTGAAAACGCTGAAAGAATTTCGGAAACGACTGAAGACGCTGTAGTAGTTGAAACAAGCCTTTCTGATAGCGAAGATCAAGGAGGTTCTACAAGATCAGCTAATGCGGTTCAAGAACAAGCCGTTCCTGAAAAAGCAAAGCAAGAAGACCGAAAGCCAAAGGAAACAGAGAATCCCAAAAAGGAAGAGAAAAAGCTTGATCAAGTAGCTCAAGCGTCTGCTCCATCACCAAAATCGAAAGAAGTGAAGCCGATTGCCGAAAGTGATTCTGAGCTGGCTGCAGTCAACGAACCACGAAGTAACTCAGACAAGGCTAAAGACCTGCAAAAGGCGCCACAGCAAGGAGCGGTTGCTGCAACAGGAACTGCAGAAAAGGCTGACAGCAAACTTTCCCTTCAACAGGAATTGGAAATGGCCATGGAGCAAGGTCGTTTGGAAGCTGAGCGCGCTATGCAAGAGCGCGAGCAACAAGCGCGTTCGATGGAAATTGAACGAAAGGCGAGTGTGAGCAAATCCGAAGACGAAACCGCATATACTAAATCCAGCGTGGCAAAATATTCCGGAGGAGATATTGCGATGTACAAATTCATTGAGAAAAAGAAGAACTATACAGAAGCCATGCGTGCTCAGAATCTAAGAGGTTCTGTTACTGTGATCTTTGACATTGAACCTGATGGTCGTGTTGCTAATGCCAGAATAAAATCTGGAGAGAATGGTATACTGAACGAAGATGCGCTTCGCGTGGTTCGCTCCATGCCAAAATGGAAAGCTGCTACTGATCAATTAGGAGCCGACATCAAATCATCGCGATCGGTAGTTATTACTTACGGAGATAATTGATGCGCGCTTAGCCGAATTAGAAGCGCCCGATCTCCCACTTCTAAAACGGCTATTTAAAGACAAAAGAACTCCTTTTGTACGTTTATATTCGCAGCATATCAATTACTCCAAATGAGAAAATCGCTTTCACTTGCTGCACTACTACTTTGTGCAATTCCTTCATTATGGGCTCAAGTAAGTCACGGAGGTCAACCACTGGCTTGGTCTCAAACTTCTACTTCTGCTCAAATTGAGTTCATACGTCTACCAGAATTGGACATGACTACCATTTCTGAAGAAGACAGGGAAAATGACAGATACAAGGAATTCGGATTCCGATTTGGGATTGAGCGCAATGTGGAACTGAATGCATCCACCAGCGGAACTTGGACCACTGAAGGCAATCTGAACGTGTGGCGTTTAGGAATACACGCTCCAAACGCCAAAGGTGTCAGCGTACTTTTCAGTCAATTCAACATCCCTAAAAAAGCAAGCCTCTTTGTGTATGATGAGGAAAGAACGCACTTCATCGGTTCGTTCAACTACACCAATCTGCAGGCCAATGGCATGCTTTCAACCAGTTTGGTGTATGGTGAAAATGTGATCATTGAATTGCAGCTTCCAGCTGATGCGAACACTTCTGATGTAGCGCTTTCCATTTCTAAAATTGTGCACGCCTATCGCGGACTGGATTCACAGTTTGAAGAATTGAAGGCACTTGCCCGTGGTCCTTTTGGCAACAGCGGTGCTTGCAATATCAATATCAACTGCCCACTTGGAGACGATTGGCAAGTAGAAAAGAAAACGGTGGCTCTTATAGCTGATGGCGGTTTCGCTACGTGCTCAGGAGCATTGATAAACAATACGGCCAACGATGGTTATCCATACTTTCTAACTGCCAATCACTGCTTGGGAGGTGGCGTTGGAAACTGGGTTTTCTACTTCAACCACGAAGCGGCAAATTGTAGCGGTAATACAGGACCGACCAACCAAAGTGTTTCTGGTGCCACCATTCTTGCCAACAATTCAGGTTCCGATTTCGGGCTTTTAGAAATCAACAACGGAAATGCCATTCCTGCCAATTTCAACGTGGAATTCGCAGGTTGGGACAATTCGGATCAAGAAAGTGCGGTAACGGCAGCCACTGGAATTCACCATCCGTCTGGAGATCTGAAGAAAATCTGTCATGATGAAGATGGTCCGACTCACAATTTCCAAGATGGTGCAGAAGTTTGGTACATCGATCAATGGGAAGATGGCGTTACCGAAGGCGGTTCTTCTGGAAGTCCACTGTTCAATCAGGATCATCGCATTATCGGACAACTTTATGGAGGTGCAGCGGCATGCAGCGGAAGCTCAAACAATGGTCAGGCCGACTGGTACGGTCGTTTTGGTGTATCGTGGAATACAGGCACTACTTCCTCTACTCGATTGATCGATTGGTTGGATCCGTTGAGCACTGGAGCCACAACGCTTGATGGCTACCCAACAGGAGCGGTTTCTTACACGCTCGATGCCTCTTCGTATGGATTATTGAACGTTCCAGAAGTGTTGTGCGAACCAGCTTTCATTTCTCCAACATTTGTATTGAAGAACAATGGCACCAGCAACCTTACCAGTTGCACCATTACTTACAGCTACAACGGTGGAGGCGCTCAAACCACCAATTGGACCGGTGATCTGATTCAAGGAGCAACAGAAAATGTACAACTTGGAAGTTTCACTGCTTTGATCGGAACAAACACCATTGATGTGGAGATTTCTTCTGCCAATGGGCAAACGGATGAAAATCCGAACAACAACAGTTCTACCCAGACATTCGATCTGAATGTTGGCGAGCAAGTATTGGAATTGACCATAGAAACAGACAATTACGGTTACGAAACCTATTGGGAAGTTCGTGGCCCAAGCAATCAATTGGTTGCATCGGGCGGCAACACAGATGTTGGTGCAAACGGAGGTGGAAATCAAACCGCTGCACAGGGTGATCCTGGAGCTTATGCTGCCAATGCCACCATCACCGAAACCATACAACTGGTTGGAGATGGCTGCTACACGTTTCTTATTGTAGATGATTTTGGTGACGGAATCTGCTGCGGATTTTTCAGTGGAAATGGAAGTTACTCGCTCAAAGATGGTAACGGTGTAGTGATGGCTGAAGGCGGTGAATTCGGAGATTCGGAGGAAACTGAATTCGGAATGGTTGCTGGACTATCTGTTTCAGAAACAGATCTTGGTAGATTGGACCTTTACCCAAATCCGACCAATGGAACAGTTTACATTGATGTTGAACACGCAGAAATGTTAACTGGAATAACCGTAACCGACCTATTGGGAAGGAATGTACTCCAAGTGAACGGTCAAAAAAGCAATAGAACAACACTGGATCTGAGTCCATTTAAAAATGGCGTCTACCACGTTTCGCTTTATTCAGAAAATGGCGTAGTGACCAAGAAAGTAATCGTTTTGAACGATTGATTGTAACGCGATTTACGCTTAAACGATCGTCTAGGCATCATGAATTTGAAGCAATATTTGATTCTACTGTTGATAGCTGCCAGTTTGATGGCCTGTAAGAACAATGGTCAGAATACAGTGGCATCCGAGCCAGCGAAAGTTGTAGCTGAGCTTCCTTCCATCAAACCAATTATTGTCGACAACACACGAAAACCACGTTCAGAATTCGATTTTCAGTTACTTGATGCGAGCACGAAAGGAGACATTCTATCTGTTGTTGTCAGATACAGTGGCGGCTGCAAAGAGCACGATTTCAACGCTTACTTTTCGGGTGCTTATGCCAAAAGTCTTCCTCCGCAGGCCATCGTAGAGTTGGAACATCTGAACCCTGACAATGATCCTTGCCGAAGTTTGGTGAAAGACACGTTCCAATTCGACCTGAAACCGCTGAGATATTCAGCCTCCGAAGAAGTGATTGTAAAGTTTGCAGGAGATTCAGAAAAATCAGTTCGATACCGATACTTCAAAGACCCTCGAACCAAGTAATTGAGCTCTTCAACCACTATTTCCGCCAATCTTTTAAAGCTACAATCCTCTAACGAGTTCGGAAAGTTGGTTGCGAAGTTTGTCTGAAACTTGAACTAGCGGCAGACGAAGATGTTCTTCGCAAACGTCCAATTCGCGAAGCGCACATTTAACACCAGCCGGATTGCCTTCTACAAACAACAGATTTACGATATCGAACAATCGGTATTGAAGGCTACGCGCAGTGGCAAAATCGCCCGAAAGGCTTGCGCGGATAAGATCTGAATAATGGCGTGGAAGTGCATTTGCTACCACAGATATGACGCCATCTCCTCCGCTCGCAATCAACGGCAAGCTGAAGTTGTCATCGCCCGAAATGACCAAGAATCCATCAGGTCGGTCTTTGATGATACGCATACATTGATCCAAACTTCCAGAAGCTTCTTTGATGGCAACGATGTTTTCGAAATCATGTGCCAGTCGCAGCGTGGTTTCTGCGGCCATATTTGAACCCGTTCTGCCTGGAACGTTGTACAGAATGATCGGCAACGGAGAGCAATCGGAAATTGCTTGGTAGTGAGCATAAATTCCATCCTGCGTTGGTTTATTGTAGGCCGGAGAAACCGAAAGAATGGCCGTCAGGCCGGTCTTATCAAGGTTCTTCAATTGTGCACAAACAGCGGCTGTATTGTTTCCGCCAACCCCAAGAATAACCGGTAATCTGCCAGCATTTGCACCTACAACACAATCAAGAACATCTTCTTTTTCCTGTTTATTGAGGGTCACACTCTCGCCTGTTGTTCCTAAAACGACCAAGTATTCCACACCTCCATTCACCAAGTGATTGGTCAGTTTTTCCAAATGCCCGTAATTGATGCTGCCATCACCATTGAATGGCGTTACCATCGCAACGCCTGTTCCTTTCAATTCTTTCATGCTACAAATTTACGAGGTCAACACTATTCCAGATCAGAAGAATTTGAATCAATTTAAGAATTGATGATGGTCAGTCTTGTTGCCACTACTCAAGAATATTTTTGACCAAAACAAACACAATTATGAAAAAATTACTCTTTCCACTTATGATTTCCGCAATTGCAATTGGCGCCACTTCTTGTAAGAAATGTGCTGAATGTACGTGTCCAATAATCAACGACCACGACTTTTGCATGGAGGATTATGATTCCAAAGATCAATATCAAGCAGCCCTCACTTTTTTCGAAAATGAAGGTTGCGATTGTAAGGAAAAACTGAAGTGATCAACGATTACTTCTTTTTGGAATTATCGAATATTTCGAGATAGTGCTGTATCTGCGAGATCAGATAAGGAAGTTCAGCGTTGTCATCCACGTTGATCATCAGATCAAAGTATTCTTTGAAACCATCGCCAAAGCGACCTACTTTGAATTGCGCGCGCGATAGCCCGACAATGAAGAGTAGTGGAATGAATTTATTGAGTCTCAGGTCAATCAGAATATCAAATGGTTCACTCATAAAACCGACCACTTTTCGGCCTTGCGGTTTATAGTACCAATTGAAATCGTCTCGGGTGAAAAAATCAAAATCCTGACTTGACTGGAGAAAGCTGGCCACTTCTGCCTTCGGAACGTAGCCCAACGCTTTCACATTTCGCAGGCCGCCACCTCGCAATTTATCTGCAAACTCGCGGATCAGTTTGAACGTTCGCTCATCACGCGCATTGAAAATGATGCCGATGTTGCGAGCGGAGTCCAAGCCCATACTCTGCACTTTCCGCGTACGGATACGCATTTCCTTTTTCAGGAAATACTCTCCGGCCATTTTCCGCATTTTGTTGATGAACGGAATATCTAGCAACCACTTTTTCACACTACAAATTACGTTGAATGTTACTGACAAGGTTGCGGCACTTGTCGAGATTTGTTAACACCAGCTTGACGATAAGCTATTGGTTTTTCGCAACTCCTCGAACGTCATATTCCCGTTTGCTAAACCGGATTACTGTATCAAGACGTTGCTTACTTCTATATCCCAAAAGATGGAAGATCTCAGTGGCCAAAAACCGAGCTATCCGTTTATTTACAACAAGTGTTTGGCGCTCTCTCGGATCGCGCGTTACGCCCGGAAGCCAAGTCAGGACTCTGTCAAATCGTATTTTCCTAAGTCTTGAAGAAAGATGCAGCCAAAAAGGCGAAACAGATCTTACCAGAAAAAAACCATCATCACCTTGCGCTTGGTATAATGGCATGAAAACACGTCCATCATCTGGCGCCAAAACAGGGCCATTAGTAGTTTCCGCCAAGCGTTCGCCTTTATTCACAGGCTGCATGTTGGAATAGCCTGGTTTCATTGTGAACTTATCCTCTGATTTTACAGCTTGCCTGAAATACACCTCAAAGACCTTCCCGTGGTCGGAATTGGATGCAGCAAGCAGAAGGTGTTGTTTTCCAAAATCAGGAACTTCTGATTCAGAAAGCAATCCGCCATAAACCATTGAATGCCAAACAAATGCCTCATGGTATTTGATGCTATCCAAAGAATAATGTTCGCCAGCTTCAAAAGCCAAAGAAGGATAACCGATCTCCATCACCCAGCTCAGCAATGGACCGATGAGGAATTCCTCAATTCCTATAATGACCGGAACAGGGAACTTAGTGGAGAAATCACGATTGATCAAGGTGTCATTCAACGTTATGAACGGAACAGTTGGAGCTGATGTAGTATGAAGATCGATGCAATAGACCTGATGTTCATGTTTAGCGAAAATGTCTTTCCCGATCTTGAATAACTCGAGTTGCTCCAATTCATCAGCATTCAGTTCCGATTCGTTGTAGGTTCCTTTATCCAGTTTTCGAATCCGATCTTTCGTCCAAATTCGGTTGAGATCTTCTTTGTCAAAACGCTGCTCTTTTTCGAGGGAATGCATGTTTCCTGCAATCGCGTAAATGCTGCCTTTGATCTTCGGTTTCAGACGCTTGATCTCATTCATGACCTGAACGAGCGCCACCACACCAGACGATTCATTCCCGTGAATCCCTCCGAAAAAAACGAGAACGGGACCGTTCTCATCTCCATGAAACTCGCCAATGATCCGCTCAACCTCGAAATGCTCATTCAAGGCACGGCTGTAAAATTTTACTTTCCTCAACTCCTACTCGTCTTCCAATTCAACCAGGTCAAACTTAGTGATAACCCCGACCAATTTTCCCTGATAAATGACAGGTAGTGAACCGATTCCTTTTTCTATCATGATCGATTTTGCTTCCAGAATGGGTGCATTTGGGTCGATGGTGATCACGTTCCGTTGCATGATCTCTGAAGCGAACATGTTTCCGAAAGTTCCATACTTCTCGCGGCCTTTTTCAAGATCTCTGGTTGTGATAACACCAATGCATTTTCCTGCTTCATTTTCTACAGGAACATGATGGAAACCTCGCCATTTCATGATCTTTTCCACCAATTCAACTAGATCATGTTCGTGTACCGTCTGCGGATCCGTACTCATCACTTGGTACACCTTTTCGAGCTTCAATTCTTTGCCGGTAAGTTGATCTTTTGAAGCCAATGGCCATTCTCCCACAGGTTTTCCGCTGGTCTGATTGCGGTGCATCAGTGCGGTCATTCTTCGCAACGAAACATCTTTCAAGTGTCCATCTTTCAGAGAACGATAAGCGCCTTTCATCCATTGTGCGCCATTGCGCGAACTCAAACGCTGACGAATTACACCCAGATAATTCCGGATAGATGCATCATCAATACCTGCTTTCCTAAGTCCTGCTTCGGCAATAGGTAGCAGTTCATCATGAATAAGTTCCTTGGTGTCCACCACTTTTCCCATCCACTGCATCTTGGTTTCCATGCCGCTTAAAGCTGCACGGAGGAAATTTGCCTTCACACGCTTGAAGTCCATTTTCTCCCACATGCGAGAATATTCTTCCGGCATTCCCTTCATCAACCCGACCCAAAAAGCAAAGTTTGCCATCTCATCCAGTATGGTTGGTCCTGATGGGATATAACGGTTCTCAATGCGCAGATGCGCTACGCCTTTTGCTACACCATAGCACGGCCTGTTCCAGCGATAAACCGTTCCGTTATGCATTCGAAGTGCTTTCAGCTCAGGAATTCTTCCTTGCTTGAGTTCCTCAAGCGAATCGTGTTCTATATCGCCAGCAACCAGGAACGTGAAGCGAGCAATGTCTTCTTTAAAAATTTCTGAAATGGATTCTCTAACCCAACGCGTGCCGAAGGTTACACGCGGCTGCTGTTCGCGAATAAGGGTAGAACCACTTCGAATATCGATGCTTTGCTGAAAGAGCGCAATCCGCGTTTCTGCCCACAGTTCTTTCCCTAAAAGCAATGGCGAATTGGCACAAACGGCCAATATGGGGCCAGCAATAGCCTGCGCCCAATTGTATTGCGCTACGGCTTCATCCTGTTCTATCTGCAAATGTGTCTGAAAGCTGGTGTTACATGCTTCAAAAACAATGGAATCGTGCTTGGCAATGAGCTGATCGACACCTTGAATGTTGAGTTCGAAATCTCCGCCTTTGTGCTCTTTCATCACGCGATTCAACTCCTCGAATCGAGGATTTGGCGTCATGTGCTCAAATTCAATGTGACGTGGCGTAATGGTGGGAAGAATGCCTGTGAGAATGATGTGCATATTCCGCTTCTCAGCCTCTGATTCTGCTCTTCCTAGCAACTTCCGTAATTGATGCTCTACGCGTTCAAACGAGTCTTCCTTCAATTCCTGCGGATCCAAATTCAACTCCATGTTGTATTTGGCCAATTCGGTAGTGAAATGTGGATCGCTCAGCGCTTCCAACAATTCAGCGCAGGCATCTTCTGGTTCCCAATTGCGGTTGGTAATACAGAATTCCTGCTCTGCTCCTATTCGTTGAATGCCTGTTTCAAACAATCGCTCAGCGATCATCTTATCAAATGCATCAATGTCGTGCAGAATATGTCGTAGAAAATTGGCGCGTTCGCGCAGATCTGAAATGGACTTTACGGCTTGGTCACCCATCGGAACTTGTTTGGCAAAAGGTATAAATGTTCAGCCAATTGACATTCTCACAATTATTAACTTCGCTCAAATTCAAAATTCAAGCATGAAAAGAACCTTACTATCCATTGTTTGTATCACATTAGGCACCGCATCCTTCGCGCAGCAAACCACCCACAATTGGAATTATGATGGCGTTAGCCGCAAATACATTCAGTACGTACCTTCTGTTTATGATGGCAGCGAAGCGGTTCCATTGGTTCTTGCACTGCATGGTTTGGGCGATAACGTAACTAACTTTCAAGGAGTTGGATTTCAGTCAGTTGCCGACACGGCCAATTTCATCGTTGTATATCCTGAAGCACTGGTTGATCAGGCTTTTACAGGTTCAACAGCTTGGAATTCTGGTGCTGGTGCATTCGGCATCAGTCTAAATGGCACGGTGGATGACGTTGGTTTTTTGAATGCACTTATGGATACGCTAAGTGCGCAATACAATATTGATCAGACAAGAATTTTTGCAACAGGATTCAGCATGGGTGGATTCATGGCCAATCGCTTAGCTTGCGAACTGAACAACCGAGTGGCGGCTACAGCTTCCGTTTCTGGACCGATTGGATCTACGCTCACTTGCAATCCTGGTCAACCAGTACGTGTTTGCCATTTCCACGGAACGGCAGACGCAACCGTTGGTTATGGAACAGATGGTGGAGGCACAAATGACAACACCTTCGGCACCAGTGTATTGGAATGGATCAGTTTCTGGACCACGAACAATGGATGTGGAAACGTAACGCTAGAAGGTCAGTTCCCTAATACTCGTAATGATGGATACACCGTTGATTATGTAGAATACGCTGGCTGTAATGATGATTCGCGCGTTGTGCATTACAAGGTTCATGGAGCAGATCACACATGGTTGTTCAAACCAACTAACGACATCGATTACACCACTGAGATCTGGAAATTCTTCATTGGGGTTTCTCCAAGCAATCTGGTTCCTGCTGGAATTGCAGAAACGGAAATTGCTACCATCGGCATTTATCCAAATCCAACTACTGGCATGTTGACGATTGAAAACACAGATTCAAAACTCCTGAATATTTCTGTGTTCAGTACAACCGGTCAACTGGTGAAGAATTTTTCTGCGGTTAGCAGAACAGTTGATGTAAGCGACCTTGAAAAAGGCGTTTACCAAATGATGGTTGCTACAGAAACTGGCTTATTCTCCAATTCTTTTGTGAAGCAATAGATTCGTTTTTTGATTGAATTGAAAAGGCCCGAAGCAGAATTGCTTCGGGCCTTTTACTTGCGTACCACCTCGCACTGTCCAATCAACCTATTTACCCTCCAGTGCCGGTTAGTTTGATGAATCAAAATTACCCTGCCAAGCCATTGGCAAATGTTAGCATCTGTTAATGTCTGTTAATGGAGCAATCGGTTATTGAACTGTGAGAATCAGAAAGTGAACTTCTCCGTCATCCAAACGCCATTCATTTTGATGCGAGCGAAATACATCCCGTGTTTCATCTGTGAAGGAAAATCAAATCGATTCGTGTTCGGAGCAAAGCTTCCGAGCAATTTTCCATCTACCGCGTAAAGCACAATCAACTCCATTTCATTAGCGCTGGTCACGGACAGCTGATCTCCGTTTCTAATTAATGTGACTGCTTCCGTTTGTAGCTCTTGGACGCCATTTGGCGATTCGGCCGCACAATGCAAAAAGAATGGAAATTCAATCTCAGCTCCAGGATCATTGAACCAATCTAAAGGTGCAGAAATGGTTGGTGAAGCAAAACTACTTGAAGAAGAAACGGTTAACGTTGGTCCTCCTCCAGAAGGTTCTCCCAATGCAGACAATGAATATGAATATGTTCCAGGAGCAAGACACAGCCCGTGAAACCAGTATTGCTCGTTGGTAGTCATTGTAAGCACGCCAGATTCTATGATTGAACCTGAAGTGTCAGACACGCTCCAAGCAAAATCTCCTAACACCAAGGCACCGCCCCAATTCTGAAAGCCAATAACGAGCGAATCGCACGGAGAATCAGCACAAAGTGATTGATCAAGCGGCCACGTACACACTTGTGTGTCGTAAAAACCAGTGAAGAGTTCCAGTTGCCCCGAGAAATTATCGAGTGGATCATGAACTCCATTACTCACTTCCAACAAATGCACCGACTCTGATCCGATTCCGAAATAATTGACGGTTTCCTTAGCGAGCGTATCACCATTGTCGTCAATGATCACAAAACCCGGATAATCGAAAATCTCATTCGAATTATTGTTCTCAACATGAACCACAATCACGGAATCCGTGAATGGACTGTATTTGATTGAAATGAAATCCAGCGAATCACAGACAGTCTGCGATGATGCGGAGAAAGAAAAAACGAGGAAAAGGAAAAAAGTCAAAAGGTGTTTCATGGTTGGACGGTTTGCAGCTTAAACGCATCAAAGCGAATTGGGCTGCCTCCAATCAACCAAGCACGCACCTTTTCAATGATGCAACAGCTTCTCTACTCCTATCTTGATCCTTCGAGCAGCTTCTTTCAAATTCGTTTCTGAAGTTGCGTAAGACAAACGGATGTAATTGGGAGCTCCAAAAGCCTCACCAGGAACCATCGCCACATGACATTCGTTCAAGAAATACATGCAAAGGTCATTACCATCGTTTACTTCTTGACCGTTGAAAGAATGGCCAAAAAGCGCAGAAACTTCTGGAAAAAGATAGAAGGCACCGCCAGGCATATTGGTTTTAAAACCTTCAATATTTGAGAATAACTCTGTAACCAGATCTCGTCTTGTTTGAAAGAGATCACACATGTCTTTCAACCAATCCTGAGGTGTTTCTAATGCTGCAATAGTAGCACGTTGAGCTATGGAGCACGCACCAGAAGTAATCTGTCCTTGCATCTTATCGCAAGCTTTAGCAATCCACAATGGAGCTCCGATGTAACCGATACGATATCCGGTCATGGCGTAGGCTTTAGAAACACCATTTACCGTTATAACCTGATCATACACTTCTGGAAATTGCGCCAAACTTTCGTGTTTGCCTATGAAATTGAGGTGCTCATAGATCTCATCCGCAATGGCAAATACACGTGGATTTCGCGAAATAACCTTAGCGAACCCTGCCAATTCCTCTTTAGTGTAGAACGAACCTGTCGGATTGCTTGGCGAACTGAAAATGACAAGTTTCGTGTCGTCATTGATCGCCTCTTCCAATTCGTCAGCAGTCGATTTGAAATCCGTTTCAATTCCTGCTGTTACGAACTTGGCCTTTCCTCCTGCCAACTTCACCAATTCCAAATAACTGACCCAATATGGAGCAAGAATCACCACTTCATCTCCTGGATCAACCAAACTCAAAATAACATTGGCAAGCGACTGCTTAGCACCAGTAGAAACAACGATCTGGTCTGGTTTATACTCCAATCCATTTTCGCGTTTGAATTTCTCACAGATCGCCTTACGCAAGTCAGGATAACCTGCAACTGGCGGATAATGACTCCAGTTATCATCAATGGCTTTTTTGGCCGCTTCTTTCACGTGGTCAGGCGCATTCAGATCGGGTTCACCTAAGCTAAGAGAAATCACATCGATCCCTTCGGCCTGCAATTCGCGACTTCTACGCGCCATGGCAATGGTTTGTGATTCGCTGAGTTTCTTGATCCGTTGTGATAGATACTTATCCATTGATGAAATTTTTCGCAAAGCTAATGCATGTGATGAGGATTTTAAGGACTGATGAGATCAGGTTATTAATACAATTCAACATACTAAGCGGTGAGGTAAATGCGTTGAAAAAGTAATTTCACGCCAAATTCAAGTCATGAACGAAACTGTCGCTGTCATCCTAGAAATACTGAAGTACACGATTCCCTCTGGAATTGTATTTGCGACCGCTTACTTTCTTCTCAAGAAATTTTTGGAAGAACAACGCGAGTTGGCCATTCTTCAGGCGAAAGCCAATGTTTTACCTGCACGTTCGGAGATGATTCCGACCCGCATGCAAGCCTACGAGCGACTTGTTTTGTTTCTGGAACGAATTGAACCGAATAACATGATTCCAAGGGTTCATCATCCAGCCATGACAACCTTGGTTTTTAAACGCGAATTGCAGAAGACGATACGCGAAGAATTTGAGCACAACCTCACGCAACAGCTTTATGTTTCGAGCGAAGCGTGGAAAAAGGTGATTGAGAGCAGAAATGCGGTAAACCAATTGATTGAACTTGCTGCTAAGAACGTGGGCGACAATGCCACGGGAGTTCAATTCAGCTCCATGCTATTCGAAATTCTCAGTAAAGCAGGCTTTTCGCCAACTGCTTCGGCCATCGATGCATTGAAAGCAGAAGCCCGTCAGTTGCTATAACCCCAATGCTTCAGTAGTTCTTTTGCAGCTGCAAAGGGACTGAGTTTTCCGTCTTTCACAGCAGATTTGAGTTGCTCTAAGCTTTCCAATGTCGAGGGATTTGAGTAAAACCGATGGTTCAACTCTTCAGAAATGGCCTGTTCGAGCCAAAATCCATTCTGATTCGCTCTATTCTCTGTCAAAAAACCACCTATGCGAACGTGGTTGAAGAAACTATCGCAGGATTTTAGAATTTCCTCCAATCCGTTTCCGTTCAGCGATGAACAAGAAAGCACCGGAACGGTCCAGCCGCTTTCCTTGGCTGGAAACAAATGCAAGGCTTGATGATACGTGGCCTTCGCCAATTTCGTGTAACTGGCATTTTCGCCATCATCCTTATTGATGATGACCAGATCGGCCATTTCCATGATGCCGCGTTTGATGCCTTGCAGTTCATCGCCTGCGGTTGCCAATACCAACAGCACGAACATATCAACCATCGAATGAACGGCCGTTTCGCTCTGTCCTACTCCAACGGTTTCTACCAAGATCGTATCGTAACCGGCAGCTTCGCAAAGCGTGATGGTTTCGCGTGTTTTGCGCGCCACTCCACCGAGCGAACCGCTAGAAGGTGTTGGTCGGATGAATGCATTCGGATCGGCAGAAAGCCGTTCCATGCGTGTCTTATCTCCCAGAATGCTGCCTTTGGTAATATCACTGCTAGGATCAACAGCCAAAACTGCCACTTTCCTTCCTGCTTTGGTCAATGCAGAACCGAAAGCATCGATGAACGTGCTTTTCCCAACTCCAGGAACTCCTGTTATTCCAATACGCTGACTTTCCAAGCCGTGCGAGGAACATAGCGTGACAAGTTCTGCGGCTTTTTCCAGTTGCTCATCCCGTGTACTTTCCACCAAGGTAATGGCTTTGGCAAGCGAAACACGGTCACCTGCCAGCACACCTTTTGCTAAATCCTGAATGCTGATGGGTTGAGACATACTGCTAATTTACCAACTTGAATTCACAGCCCCTTACGCAGGAATCTGCTGACTGAGACAATGCAACGTTCCGAAACCCCAAATCAGGTCGGTAGCTGCAATGCCAATGATCTCGCGGTCTGGAAAGCAATCGGCAATGATATTGAGCGCCACACGGTCGTTGCTATCGTTAAAGGTTGGAACCAGCACACACTTGTTCAATATCAGGAAGTTCGCATAACTTGCAGGTAGGCTTAGCTCTTCAAACACGATCTGTTTCGGCATCGGCAAGCTGACCACCTTTGGGGCTTTCCCATTTTCGAGAATTGCTTTTTGCAAACGTTGATAATTGTCTTGAAGTGCCTTATAATTCGGGCTGTTCTTGTCCGTTTCCACTACAGTAATAATTGTGTCTTCACTCACAAAGCGACACAGGTCGTCAATGTGTCCGTGGGTATCATCGCCAATAATTCCATCTCCTAACCAGATCACATTGGTAACTCCCAGATATTCCTTGAAAACGGCCTCGTAATCTGCTTTGGTGAATCCTTGATTCCTGACCTGAATGCTCGGATGCAACAGACACTCTTCTGAAGTAAGCAAGGTGCCTTTTCCGTTCACATCGATGGCGCCACCTTCCAAAATCACTGGTTTTCCTTTGTAAACTGCGGAGGTAAGTGGAAGCTTCAGGAAATCGGCCACTTTCTGCGGCACACCTTTATCCAACTGATAATTGGAATACTTGGCCCAACCATTGAAATGGAAATTGAGCGCTTCCCGCTTGCTCCCATTTTGGACAACAATGGGTCCTGAATCGCGCATCCAACTGCGGTTAGTGCGATGAAGGATGAAAGATACCTTCTTCAGATCGACATGCGCTCGTTGGAGCATATCTGTCACTTTTTCTTTGAGCGTTTCATCGTTGACCACCAGAATGACGTCTTCGTAGGAAGAAACCTTCTTGATGAATTCAATGAAAGCCCATTGAACGGCTGCGTATTTCCCTGGCCAATCGTTGCCATTGTGCGGAAAACAAAGCAGCATGCCACGTTGCTTTTCCCATTCAGCAGGAAATCGTCTCATTTATCGATGGCTCTTTTGGTGATGTCTCCAAAAGCATCAATCCTTCTGTCTCGGAAGAATGGCCAGTTCTGGCGCACATTCTCCTGAAGGTCCAAGTCAACATCCGCCATTAGAATCTCTTCCTTATCGTGCGAAGCCATAGCTAGAATCTCTCCCTGCGGACCAGCAATGAACGATGCGCCCCAAAACTCAATTCCGGCTGTACCAGGAACATATTGCTCCAAACCAATTCTGTTTGCTGCCGCCACGAAAACGCCATTTGCCACCGCATGCCCTTTCATCACATTCATCCAAGCGTTGTATTGCTTCTCTCCATATTCCTCTTTCTCTTGCGGATGCCAACCAATAGCCGTTGGGTAAAACAACACTTCCGAGCCTTGCAAGGCAGTCAATCTAGCCGCTTCCGGATACCATTGATCCCAACAAATGAGCGTGCCGATGTTTCCTTTTTTGGTCGGAATGTTCTTGAATCCCAGATCACCTGGTGTGAAATAGAATTTCTCGTAGAAATGTGGGTCGTCTGGAATATGCATTTTGCGATACAGGCCAGCCTCTGTTCCATCGGTATCGATGATGTATGCGCTATTGTGATAAATGCCCGCCATTCTTCTTTCGAAAAATGGAACGATGATGACCGCGCCTAACTCTTTTGCCAACTTGCTAAAAGCGTTGAACGAAGTACCGTACAATGGTTCTGCCAAGGCAAAATTGGCAGTATCCTCGCATTGACAGAAGTAATGACTGCTATACAATTCTGGCAAACAGATTACCTCGGCACCTTGCTCAGCTGCCTTTCGAACCCAAGTTTCGCACTTTTTTAGATTATTCTCGGCCGTATTGTTCAGGTTCAACTGCACCACCGCAATCTTATATTTACTCATATTCTGTATTCAATTTGTGAGGCGATAAATATAAGAGACCTTAAGCGGAACCATAGATGAGAAATTTGGCTTTCGTTAGAGGTTGCGGGAATCAATCGGAAATCACTTCACTGAGAACAAGCTGAAACCCGCTGCTGATTACATTTGCAGGATGCGCGAATTCCTACTTTTTTATCTGGGATACAACTTGGTGGTCGGCATGGTGCTCACCACTTTGTATTTGATCAAGTATCAGGGAAAGATGAAGCCCTTGGAAATTGCTTTCCTATTGGTTTTTCCAGCCATTGGTCTTGGAAAATCCATCTATGCCCAAAACATAGTCAAAGGCGAACAACCGGCATTTCCCGAAAAATGGTTCATGTGGAAATACATGGTGAAAGTTAATTGGGGTTTCATGGCCATTCTTGCCCTTACGCCTGTGGTTTTCTTTCTGTTCCTGTTATTAGGCATCTCCATTTCTAGCTTGTCTGAATTTGGCTTTGGCGACCTGAGTTCGTTGACCGAATTGGGTGCCATGGTTGGTAGTGGAATGATTGCCCTCGTGGTTTTCTTCGGGTTGATCATGGCATTGGCGTTGGCCATTCCCTATTTGATATTCATCTATGTTCCTAAACATCAGATGCAGATGATCGAGCGAAGCGTTCAATTGGAACTCATCAGAAATAATCAAGCACGAAGCACAGCAAGTGAAAAGCCAGCAGCAAGCAATTACAAAATGAAATCAGCAGAATTATTTCCATTGGTGGATGTGTATGTAAAAGACTGCATCAACGAATTCAAACACATACCGAAAGACCGAAGAAAGGCGTTGGAAGAAGTGGCCGCTGAACTGAGCCGCAAGCTGAACGCAAGCGAACAGGTAAATCTGATGTTCATCTGCACCCACAATTCGCGCAGAAGCCAGTTTGCGCAGGTTTGGGCCGCAGTGGCAGCAGCGCATTACGGCATTCGGAACGTGCACAACTACTCTGGCGGGACGGAAGCAACAGCTTTCAACAAACGCGCAGTGGCAGCCATTGAACGAGCAGGATTGTTGACAAAAGGAACGGTAGGCACCAATCCGCGCTATGCTGTCCGATTCTCAGACAATTTGGGTGCAATCGATTGTTATTCAAAAACCTTCGATGATCCGGCCAATCCGCAGAAAGGTTTTATTGCCATCATGACCTGTTCGGATGCTGATGAGAACTGTCCACTCGTTCCTGGAGCGGATTTCCGCAGCAGAATAACGTATGAAGATCCAAAAGTAGCCGACCGAACAGAAGAGGAAACGCAGCGCTATGACGCGCGCTGTCAAGAGATTGCCACCGAAATGCTGTATCTCTTCAGCAAGGTCTGACGCATGGATCATCGTCATTTTATCCTCTACAAACCTGACTGTTTTCTGTCGCAGTTCGTATCGCAGCAAACCAAGCGGAAAAACAAAAAGATGCTTGGTCAACTGTCTGATTTCCCTGAAGGCACCATGGCCATTGGCCGCTTAGATGAACCTTCCGAAGGGCTGTTGCTACTGACCACTGATGGCAAAATGAGCGAGTACATCAGAAGCAAGCAGGTTGAAAAAGAATATTACGCACAGGTGGACGGAAACATTGATGAATCGGCCATTGAAAAGCTGCGCAAAGGTGTACAGATCAGGACCGAAACGGGAATGTATACCACACTTCCGTGCTCAGTTCGGTTGCTTCCTGAAGCACCTTCCCTTCCGCCCCGAACAAAAAGGATCCGTGATGAACGACACGGCCCCACTTCATGGATATCCATTACACTAACAGAAGGCAAATACCGTCAGGTGAGGAAAATGACGGCAGTTGTGGGATTTCCAACGCTACGATTGGTACGCGTGCGTATCGGAGCCATTCAACTAAAAGACATGGAACCTGGAAATGTGCTAGAAGTTTCCGAATTCGAGGTTTAGATTGCCTTTCTGAATTACCTGCCGGAAACGTTGAATTTCAAAATATTTGTAATTTGAAGGCTCAATCAAACCATTCAAGCCATGAAAACTACCATTCTAAAAATTCTTTTTCCAGCCTTTGTGCTTGGTTTTGTCTTCGCTTCTTGCGAAACAAGTGTCGATTCAGGATGCAGCTCAACTGACTGTGACCTCCCGAACGGAGAATGCGTTGATGACCAATGCGTATGCATGCCGGGATACGAAGGTGAAAATTGCCAAACCGAACAGCGCCAGGAGTTCTTAGGTGCCTACTCAGTGAATGAAAGCTGCGACAACGGTAACGATTCGTATGACATGGTCGTGTCTGCTGGCGAGTTTGCTTTCAACGTGGTTTTCGAGAATCTCGTCAACACTGGTGCCAACGTTGTGGGTGTTGTAAGTGGAAATAATGTGGTTATCAATTCCCAGACATTCGATCTTGGCGGAGGAAATTCGCTGTATCTAAGTGGCACAGGTTCTATTGCAGGTAGCGAACTCAGTCTATCATGCACGATCTATGAGAATGGTGGAAATGCTGATGTCTGCACCATGACTTGCACAAAGTAAAACTCCCGTTCAATCACTTTACAATTCGGATTCCTTCGAAGATAACAGAAGACATATCTTTGCCGCCCAGAATGCGAACCGTAGCTTTTCATACACTTGGCTGTAAGCTTAACTTTTCGGAGACGAGCACCATTGCGCGGCAGCTCATAGCAGCTGGTTATCAGCGTGTTGATTTCAAGGAATCGGCCGATGTGTATATCATCAATACCTGTTCGGTTACTGATCAGGCAGATGCCACATGCAGAAACATCGTTCGGCAGGCGCTGAAGGTGAATCCGAACGGTTTTGTGGCCGTAATCGGTTGCTATGCGCAGCTGAAACCACAGGAAATTGCCAACATTGAAGGCGTTGATATTGTGCTTGGCGCCAACGAGAAATTCAACATTGCTGGTTACCTCGAAAACCTAGAGAAAGGTCCAGAAGCAGGCGTACACAGCTGCGAGATCAAAGATGTGAAGGAATTCGTTCCGGGATTCTCATCCAACGATCGTACGCGCACGTTTCTGAAACTACAGGACGGTTGCGATTATTTCTGCTCATTCTGCACCATTCCGCTGGCGCGAGGAAGAAGTCGAAGCGAGAACATCGCTAACAGCCTTGTTTCTGCCAAAGAAGCCATTGCCACAGGCGTGAAAGAGATTGTACTTACTGGTGTGAACATCGGTGATTTCGGTTCGGGAACAGACGAAAACTTCTTTCAACTCATTCAACAATTGGATATGTTGGAAGGTGATGTGGAACGCTTCCGTATTTCGAGCATTGAGCCGAATCTTTTGAGTGACGAGATCATCCGTTTCTGCGCCAGTTCCGAACGTTTTGTGCCGCATTTCCACATTCCGTTGCAAAGTGGATCTAATGAGCTATTGAGCAAAATGAGAAGACGCTACGATTCTGCCCTGTACAGAAGCCGCATTGAGACGATTAGAGAAGTAATGCAGCATGCTTGTATTGGCGTTGATGTGATTGTTGGCCACCCAGGCGAAACAGAAGAAGAATTCCTAAAAACGTATCAGTTCTTGAACGAACTGCCTATCTCCTACTTGCACGTGTTCACGTATTCGGAACGTCCGAATACCACAGCTGTTCGGGTGAAGGAGGAAATTGTGCCTATTTCCGAAAGAAGGAAACGCAATAAGATGCTTACCATTCTAAGCGAGAAGAAAAAGCGGGCGTTCTATCAACCTTTTGAAGGAACTGTTCGCCCAGTGCTTTTTGAACACGAGGAAAAGGATGGTTTCATGTTCGGATACACCGACAATTACCTACGGGTTCAGATTCCGTATGACGAAGCCCTGAGTGGAAAGATCATTGACACCGAACTTAGCAAATTGAATGACGGAGGCGTGTTTGAAGGCACCTTGCAATTGGCTCATTCGCTTACTCGCTAAGTAGCTTAGCCTATGTATCCAACCTTTTACGACCTTGTTCTAGACCTCTTCGGGATTTCTGTTCCTGCATTTAACGTGATGCAGATGTATGGCATGATGGTCGGTCTTGGCTTCATTGTAGGCAGTATACTACTCACACTCGAACTGCAACGGAAAGAGCGCATCGGCCAATTAAAGCCGCTAACCAAGAAATCTGGAAGCAAGGAAACCATCATACATCCCTACGACCACGTAGGCAATATTGCCATGATCTGCTGTTTCGGAGCCATTGCGGGTGGAAAACTGTTTCACAATCTGGAAAACTGGGATGAGATGATGGCCGATCCGATGGCTGCGCTCACTTCCATGGGTGGTTTTTCCTTTTTAGGAGGACTTATCGTGTCTATGGGTCTTTTTGCGTGGTATGCGAAAAGAAACAAACTGAGCATCCTTCATTTTCTCGATGCAGTGATGCCATCTGTGGCCATTGGCTATGGCTTCGGTCGCTTGGGTTGCCATATTTCTGGCGATGGCGATTGGGGAATTCCGAACGACAGTCCCATGCCTGATTGGTTGAGCTTCCTTCCCGATTGGATGTGGGCCTACAACTACCCGAATAATGTGCTGCATGTGGATATGATCCAATACTTTGCAGATAAAGGCTATACGAGCTTGACTGGCTACGCCTATCCTACCCCGATCTACGAGATCATCATGTCCATCTTCATGTTTGCATTCATGTGGAGCATGCGCAAGCGATGGACTGTTCCCGGAATCATGCTTTCGGTCTATCTGATACTATCGGGTATTGAACGCCTACTGATTGAACAGATCCGCATCAATAACGAATACAACGTGCTGGGTGGAATTACGCAGGCAGAGATGTTATCCCTCGCCATGGTGCTGATCGGGGCCTTTGGCCTCTATTACATGCCGAAAGTGGGCGAACGTTGGGCCAAGGTTTAATCAGACGCCAAGTTCAGCTCCCTAAAAGCCAACAACTCCCCAAGCGCTTTTTGCACCTTCTCTTTGGAAGGAATCATGGTTTCTTCCAAGATGGAATTGAGCGGAATGGCAGGCTTCTTCCGTTCATCTTGACTGAGGCAATCTCAAATTTTCCAAGGAATTACAATGGATGATTGTTGATCCGGTTATTAATCTCTGACAATATTCTGATTGAATTCAAAACCATCACCGTCAATAAGTTGCATCAGATACATCCCTTTTACTTCTGGAAGCTCGTATTGGAATAATTGAGATGTGCGGAATTGATCCATTCTGATCAAAACCCCTAGAGTATTATACAGTTTTACCGTCATCCATTGATCCGAGCCAGTAGCTTCGATGTTCACGTATCCCGTAGATGGATTAGGGTAAATTTTCGGTTGAATTCTAAGACTTGGGTAATCCTCTTCAATTCCAGTGAGCAAGAGCGGGCAGTCATATGAAGAATCGGGATAAACAGTCTCTCCATCAATTGTAACGCAATACAAATAAGTTCCGCGCTCAAATGGAGGTACTAAAAGTCCCATCAGGCCGAATGAATTCCCTATTCCTTCTATCAGATCCACATAGTTCGAATCATAACCTAGAGAGATTCCGAATCTTTTGTGGTAATCATTTCCGATTAAAATGGAGTCTATGCTGCTAACAACATTGGTTTCATTTGAAGGATCATTGATCAGAGTTGGAGGCAGCGTATCGCCAATAGAAAGATCAAAATCGTACAGCAAGGTGTCTGAAACGCTCGAATGTTGCTTGAAATATACCTTCTTATTCAAGCTATCTTCCCTATAATAACCCCAAAGTTCATAGAAGAAATTATGGTGGACATTCCCCGTACAATTGCCCCAAGAGTCTTCCGAATAAACTTTTCCCTTTTTACCGATGCTGCGATATGTTAAACCATTAAAGACCGTATCTCCGGTAATCCAATATTGATAATCTTCACAGCAACCGCATTGAAATCCACCTGAACTTTCCCTCCATATAGCATTGGAGGAGGGAAAAGGATGGTACGCGTTCACCTGAGATTGAACATTCTCAGATAAAATTAAAACCAACAGAAAAAGAAATGACCGTAGCTCTTTCATAAGCGCAACTCTATTGTTAAAACTACGAATTGTACCAATCACATGCACGTATTGGCTCATTGATGAAAACCAATGGGCTTGCCGAAAACGAATGGATAAGAGTGGAATTGGCTGTTCTCAATAAGCCAACAACTCCCCAAGCGCTTTTTGCACCTTCTCTTTAGAAGGAATCATGGTTTCTTCCAAGATGGAATTGAGCGGAATGGCTGGCATGTCTTCTGAGCCGATGACCTTAACAGGCGCATCGAGGTATTCGAAACAATGTTCAGAAATGCGCGCAGCAATGCTTTGAGCGAATGAGTTGGAAACAGGTTCTTCCGTCAACACAAGACATCTTCCATGCTTCTTCACTGTGGCATAAATGAGTTCTGTATCCAATGGTTGAAGGGTTCGAAGATCAATGATCTCTACACGGCCTTTGAATTCCTTAGCCGCATTCCTACTCCAATAAACACCCCTTCCATAGGTGATAACGCAGCAGCTTTCAGATTTTTCAATCGATTCACTGTCAGCCTCTTGCACTACCCTACCTTTACCAAAAGGTATAACGTAATCTTCGCTTGGCTCGATGGTGCGCGCTTCTTCTGTTCCTTTGATCTTGCTCCAATACAGACCTTTGTGTTCGAGCATCACCACAGGATTCGGGTCGTAGTAAGCAGCTTTCATCAATCCTTTGAGATCGGCACCTGTGGATGGATACGCCACCTTGATGCCTTTGATGTTGCAGAGCACGCTCTCCACACTTGATGAGTGATAGGGTCCTCCGCTACCATACGCGCCAATTGGAACGCGGAGAATGCAGCTTACAGGCCATTTGCCATTGCTGAGATAACACGAACGACTTACTTCCGTGAAAAGCTGATTCAATCCCGGCCAGATGTAATCCGCAAACTGTACTTCCACAATAGGTTTCAATCCAGCAGCACTCATACCCACGGTGCTACCGATGATGAACGCTTCTTGAATAGGCGTATTGAATACGCGATGGTCTCCGAATTTCTCGGCAAGCGTAGCCGCTTCGCGGAACACTCCTCCAAGCCTTCTGCCTACATCCTGTCCGTAAAGCAAGCATTCTGGGTGCTTTTCCATCAACTCACGAATGGCGAAAAGGGCGCTATCCACCATTACGGTTGCTTCCTTGCCTGCTGGCGCACGTTCTCCTGTTTCTTCCGTGATGGGCGTTGGGGCATACACGTGGGTAAAAAGGTCTTCTGGACGCGGGTCTTCGAAGGTCAGTGCCTTATCGTATTCTGCTTGCACAAAAGCCGTAGTTTCTGATTCAATGGTCAAGAGTTCCGCTTCCGAAACTTCGGCATCCAACAATTGCTTTCTCAGAATCGGATATGGGTCGCGCTTGGCGTGTTCGGCCAGGTTCTCTTCCGAACGATAAAAATCCATGCGAACACCCGAAGTATGGTGGTTCAGCAAGGGCACTTTTGCATGTACCATCATGGGTCTTCGCTCCCTTCGGATGGTCGCTATGGCCTTTTGAACCGTAGTGTATGATTCAATGAAGTTACTTCCGTTAATCGATTGTACCTCAAGTCCTTTGAATCCTTGAGCATACTGGCTGGCATCCATGGCACGTATCTCGTCCGCACTGGCCGAAATATCCCATTCGTTGTCCTGAACCAAGTAAAGAATAGGCAATTGCTTGAGCACCGCCATTTGCAGCGCTTCCGACACTTCGCCTTCCGTAATGGCCGCATCGCCAATAGAGCAGACCACCACAGGCCTGTCCTCCATCTCCGCATCCAGCTTCATCAATTCGCGGTACTGCACGCCCATGGCGATACCCGTGGTAGGAATGGCCTGCATGCCTGTGGCCGAACTCTGATGCGGGATCTTCGGCATGTCATCCCGCTTCAAACTCGGGTGACTGTAATAGGTCCTTCCGCCTGAGAATGGATCATCGCGCTTGGCCAATAACTGCAACATCAATTCGTGCGGCTGCATGCCAATGGACAGCAGGATGGAATCATCGCGGTAGTAGGGCGCCACAAAATCCTGTGGCTTCAACTGCATTCCTAGGGCGATCTGAATGGCTTCGTGACCGCGCGATGTGGCATGCACATACTTGCTTGTTACCCTCGCATTGGCCTCATAGAGTATGGTCATGGCCTTGGCCGTGCACATCAAGCGGTAGGCTTTCTTCAGCGTTTCTACAGATACGGATGCTTTCGATGTCTTTATCATGAACCACAAAGTTGACAAAGTTGATGGAGTTGACAAAGTTAGATATGAGATGTGAGACGTGAGATGTGAGATTAGATTGTGGTGGATAGTGCAGAACGAATCGTTTCGTTCGCCTAAGGCGGATGAAGGATGCTGTGGAAACACGAATTCTTCAGGCTACATTCCAATATCTAAAATCTAATATCTCATAGCTCAAAGCACATATCTAATAGCCCTTCACAAATAGGGTGTTGAAAGTGGAATTATTGGCGTGATTTTGTTGGATAATTGAAAAATAACTTCCAACTTCATGTTGTTAATATCTCCCATCCGAAGGTCATGAACACGGATTAGGAGACATGCTACCAGCCCTAAACCATCTGCTACCATGACCAAGCAACATTACATATTTCTCAAAAAGGAGTTCACGCTGCGCGAAATGCAGGTCATTTCGCTCAATGCACTCGGACTTAAACAACGACAAATAGCCGCCTATCTAAACATTGCCGAGTCAACGGTGAAGACCCACCTCTGCACCATCCGCATCAAGCTGGGCTACAAAAAGAACGAGGACGACAGCCGCAAACTGATGTCCGATTCGCTTGCCAATGGCTTTGACCGTGAAGGAAACTACACAGGACTGCATCTCTTCCCAGATCATCCTGCCTCTGATATGCCTTGGGGCGCGGGGATTTAGGTAATAGGTATCAGGTATTAGGTATTAGGTAATAGGTATTAGGTGTTAGGTGTTAGGTGTTAGATGTTGGGTATTAGCTCAAACGTACACTTCAGTCTCAACTCTCCCCTGGTTCAATAGATCAAAGCTTTCCCCTGATCCCTAAAATCGAAGAATCCTCCACTGCGGTCGGAATGACAGTAGTAGTTGGCGTAGCTCACTGCTCGAACCTCTCTGCTCAAACCTCAAACCTCAGTCTCAACTCTCCTCCGCATCAATAGATCAAAACGTACCTCTAATACGCTAACGAGCTAATTACCTGAGCCCTTAAGAAGATTCCTCCACTGCGGTCGGAATGACAGTAGTAGTTGGCGTAGCTCACTGCTCGAACCTCTCTGCTCAAACCTCAAACCTCAGTCTCAACTCTCCCCCTTTAGGCCTACGCCCAAAGGATTAGACCAAAGGGATTACACCTTTTAGCCTAGTCCTATCTTTTTGATTATCAATACATTAACTCTATATATGTTTGTAATGCCGCTAGCAGCAAACGTTCTTTGACATCTGGAACAGTACCCTCATCAAAACCGTATTCAGCGGAAGTCCGCGAACTTTAAAAGAAGACAGCGGAACACTAAAAGAAGACAGCGGAACTCTAAAGGAAGACAGCGGAACTCTAAAGGAAGACAGCGGAACTCTAAAAGTAGAAAGCAGAACACTAAAAGAAGACAGCGGAACTCTAAAGGAAGACAGCGGAACTCTAAAAGTAGAAAGCAGAACTCTAAAAGAAGAAAGCAGAACTCTAAAAGAAGAAAGCAGAACTCTAAAAGAAGAAAGCAGAACTCTAAAAGAAGAAAGCAAAACACTAAAAGAAGAAAGCGGAACTTCCAAGGAATATGCAACAGATTTCCCAATTGCCCGCGTTTGGCGACCGCTAAACGCATCTAACCAATTAAAAAACAAACGTCATGAAAAAGGATTATGTACCCGGAAGTAATGGAGCATTCAGATCATGGGTCATCTCGCTCTACTCATTTGTAAGCAACAATGCTGTGGAATGGGACCTGCCCGTTTCAGTGGTACCAGAGTTTGATTCCATGCTCACAGAGTTCCTAGCGCTTTTTGCCACTGTAGAAAACAAGCGCACCCGCACCACCGAACAAGTACTTACCTACGAAAGCTATAAGGCTGAGTTCACCACCTTTCTGCGAAGCTTGGTGCAGGTGCATCTGGTGCGCAATTCACAGATTCCTTACGCCACCAAAATTGCCATGAACCTCAATCCACGCGTTGGAAGTAGCGAACGGCCCGACATTGACAGTGAACCGATCATCGTGCTTACCAATGCGGCCAGAGGTGTTATCAAGATCAAATTACTGGTGCTCGATATGGGCAAACGCCCTAAGATTCACCCAAATGCCAACGGTGCCGAGCTGCGCTTCTACATCAGTGCTGTGCCAACACAGGTGCAAGCGGCCAAACCAGAAGCATCTACCGATAGCCCGCAGGAACCAACACCGACACCAACACCCATTCCGATTCCTACACCTACGCCCAACACAGCGGCTAGCAACAAGGATGTGTTTGTGATGGATACCTTCTTCACCACGCGTGGTAGCTTCGACCGAAAAATGGAGAACTACCTAGGCAAAGCATTTGTGGTGCAAGGCCGATGGGTGAACACCACTGATGCCGAAAAGAATGGCACCTGGTCTGATTTCTTCACCATTATTATTGCGTAGCCAATGGCCTTCTTCGCAGGCAGCTACCTTCTGAACCCCGTTGGGCCTTGGCCTGGCGGGGTTCTTTTTTTTTGTAAATGTGGCATGCTAAGGGATGAAAAAACACAGGATTGAGGTGATAGAGTGTTGGAAGTTTGGATTGGGATTTGTAGTATTGGCGGGTATAAACATCACAAGGCTAGAAGTAAGAATTACGCATAGCACGCCAAGTGCCAAACCAACTTAAAGACCACTGCCATATACGCACATGTCAGTACAAAAGACTTAAACAAAATAGTGAGCCCTTTAGACCGTATTTTTGATGATAGAGAGCTGAAAAACAATAAATTAGCAGCACCAACTCGAAAGGCGGCTATGAATGGTATAACTGATATCCCCTAGTTGGCGGTAATTGTTGAAGCCGTTTGAAAGTGCGGCTCTAAATTGAAAACTAAGCAGTTTCTACGTTGAAACTTACGGACGACAAGCAAGTCAACACCACGAAGAAATTTAAGCCCTTACTTTATTGCAGCGAAACGTTGGTAGCAATTAAAAACAAAATCACACATGAAAAAACAGTTTTATTTAATGCTTTCAATGCTTTTACTATCTGTAATTGCACTATCGCAAGAAGGAGTTATTCCAGTTGGAGTTACCAGCACATCAAATCCGCACTACCTAGAACCTCTGGAAAGTAATTACCTACCTGAATGTTACACGTCTTTAGCAAAGAAAGGGGCTTACTTAAGATTATCAAATCCTAAAACTGGAATGACCGCATTGTTCATAGTAAGAGGCTCTATTCAATCAGGAACTTTTGGTAATGTAACCGTTACACTTGATTATTTCTCTTTATTAAAAGACGCTAACAATAGTACTTTCAATGAATACCTGTACTGTGGTGTAGTAAGTGAATCTGATGCTTTAACTGAAATAGCAACATTAAAAGAGAATGATGAAAAGAGTAAAATAAGGTCAGAAGAATTTGCAATTAGACTAGCTGAAAATAAGAGAGTCAGAGATAGTATATCTGATAGACTTGAAGCTAATGGAATGGAGACTTCGATAACTTATTATGCTATCAATAATAATTTTGAAGGAGCGTTAGCTAATATTACTGCGGACACTTCCGATACTGGATATTCGCAATTTGGAGGTTTTAGCGCAGCTTCTTCGAATATACCAGTAGGGACTTTCCTTAGAGTCACGTATATGGAGGGCACTAGGTATGAGAAAGTAATATACGTTGAAGTCGTAAAAAAAATATCAATTCAACATAGTGACGTTGATTTAATTGTGTTTAAGGAAGCTTATAAGAGTTTAGGTATAAGTATTGCTAAAAAACAATGCTCTGTGATTTACGAGATTATATCTAAAGAAGAGTATTTGACTCTATCAAACCAGGATAATATTAATAAGTAGTTGGTTTATGTTTTGAGTGTTTCATGACTCTGGTAATGCAGTAGATTTTAAATACTGTTCTTCCAAGTCAATCTCGACAAGTCTAAAAATGACCCTCAGTTTATTTTGATATATCAACGTTTGACAAAAAAATTAAAACAACTACCGCCAACATCTGCTATCAAAATAGGGCGTGACGACAGGTACGCAAGCCTTGGTGGTTCCTACCCAGTTCGGTTTCGGCTGAAAGGACGAAGCAGTTAAAGCCCTATTTTTCATAGCAGTAACCGTTGTGTGTAATTTTAAATGAGGACAGCGCTGACAATTTTTCTGACACTCACTTGTCTGACGATATTTGCCCAGACGGTTGTGACTGGAACGTTGGTTGACAGTAAGACATTGGAACCAATAAACTATGGAAATGTATTTATTCCAAAAACAGGCATTGGTTGTACGGTAAACACAACCGGCAGTTTTTCACTTAATGTTGGTCAAAGCACGGTAATCGAAGTTGGGGCAATAGGTTATCCTAAGCATGTAATTTATAATCTAAAGCAGGATGTTGATACCATAAGCCTTGGTCAAATTCATTTGGTATATGTCGGTTCCAGCGGTTTTGTGACCGTTGCTAAAAAAAGGTTTCTATCAAAGAAGACAAGATTGGTTTGCGTTCCTTATGACAATACGAAAGAGATTAATTCTGAAGACTTTGTAATTAAATGTCCGAAAGGGGGTGTTTGCTATAAATGGGAGTATGACGAAGCGGCCTTTTTGATGTCGTTGAATTTTGAAATGATAAAAAACTACACACAACACCAACCATCAAAATAGGGCGTGACGTGTTTGCCGCAAGTTCATCACGGTTTGCAGTTTTCGCTTTCGGGCGAAAGGACGACAGGATTAAAGCCCTATTTTCATAGTTGTAAAACGTTGGCAAACATTTTAAAAACCAAACACATGAAACACACAATCTTAACTACGCTTCTCACTGCCCTTATCATCACTGCATTTGGTCAATCATTTGAAGGGACAGTAACCTATGAAATGGAAATCAAGAACCCAATGCCTGACAAGATTCCTGATAGTCTCTTTTTTGCAAGCATTGGAGGTGTTTCGAAGTTTACTCAGGTATACAACTACAAAGACAACCTCTATAAATCGGAAATTAAAGAAACAGGGTTGGTTCAGTTATATGACCCAAAAACCAATCGTCTGTACAGTTACAATGCGGCAAAAGATTCCGCAGCTTGGTCAGACGGGTCAAAGTACATGGACGAGTTGGTTGAAGCCAGGAAACTCGATGAAAAAGAAACAATACTTGGCGTGGAATGCAATGCTATTGTGGTTAAATCGACACTTGCCGAGACTACCTACTACTATTCGGACAAGTACAAAATGGACCCGAAGTTGTTTAAGGGACATAAATACGGTTTGTGGGAAGATTATCTCAAAGAAACTGGAGCCTTACCTCTGAAGTTTGTTGTGAAGTCACCCTTCTCGAATATGGTAACCACTGCTGTGGACATCAAAGAAGAACAACTTTCAAACGACCTATTTAAACTGCCTAAGTTCAAATCAGTGGTTAAGAATCTGTTCTGACTGCCAAACGCCTTTTATCCGCCTTACGCTCACAATGACAAATCCCCCGATACCTTAATCGGAATGAAAACGATTGTAGTTGGTTTAGTTTCTTGCCTTGCTCTGCTCGTCAGTCCCAGTTTCAATGACGCTTCTACATTGGGTAACGTAGATTATCTACAAATTGGGAAACTGATGTACACTGAAGACGAAAAAGAAATAGAAGAATTATTTGAAAACTTCCGTTCCGATCAAAAACGCTTTCTGAGGCGGAACAAAAAGCTCCTTGAATACTATGGATTTAATGAGTTGAAAGATGAGTTCAATCTTCTTTTCCTCTATGGTGAATACAAAGAATTGCTTAAATCCATTGACTGGCGAGGAGAAGAAGGTGAAAAGGAGGTGGAGGACTTCATTGAAAAGCGTCTGCCACAAACGAAAATCGATTGGTCTATTACGAATGGATTACGAGAAGAATACAAGGACTCAGTCCAACATGACGGAACTTTCATTATCAAACTGTTCAAAGCCGTAGACATGGATGTACGAAATTCAGGTCACGGATTACTTTTCTTTGACACAGGGTCGGATTTCTACGCGTTCATTGTTTTAAGCGCAGCAAATGCTGACAAAGTCAATTCCATTGCACCTCGACAATTCATGAAAGCGTCTGACCTGAAAGAATAAAAAACGTTTGCCAACACCAACTATCAAAATAGGGCGTGACGTGTTTGCCGCAAGTTCATCACGGTTTGCAGTTTTTAGTTTCGGGCGAAAGGTTGAAGGTATTAAAGCCCTATTTTCATAGTTGTAAAACGTTGGAGTAAATTGGTGGCGCGGTCTGAAAATGCGGCTGTAACGTGAAAGTTCGACAGCTTCTAAAATAAAGTATTGAATGAGTCCAATAACTTTTCCATTTCAAGGAATACCGACAATAATCAGTCTGGTAGCCGTT